>JANNDM010000059.1:0-11781 GCA_031387725.1 Verrucomicrobiota bacterium
GTGAAACCGGAGAGCCGAGGGTGAATCCGGTCGGATGGAATGTTTTCAGGAAGGTTTCGTTGACGATGGCCACCGCGGGAGCGTCGGCGTTGTCCTGCGCGGTGAAGAAACGCCCCTGCTTCAGGGCGATGCCGGCGGCGGAGAAGAAATCCGGGGTCGCAGCACCGATGGCCATGGCGGGCGGGGCGGAGCGGGAGCTCGCATTGGCCTGGCCACCGCGATTGTCCACCGTCGCGGAAAGCACCATCTGCTGGTAGGGCGAGAGCGGCGGCACATCGGTGATGGCGGCGGACTTGACGCCCGGCAGGCCTTGAATGGCGGTGAGCCAGCGGTCGGCGAAATCACGTTGCTGGGCCGGCGAGTAGCGGCGCGGCAGGGCCAGGTTGGCCGTGAGCACGTCGCTCGTCCGGTAGCCCAGCTCGGTCGAGTAAAGCGTGTAGATGCTCTTCACCAGCAGGCCGGCGTTGATGGCGAGCACGAGGGCCAGCGCGATTTCGAGCGCCACGAGTCCCAGGCGCCAGCGATGGCCGGAGGCCGAGCTCTGGTGGTTGCCTTCCTTGAGGGCGTCGAGCAGGTCCACGCGGCTGCCCGCCCAGGCCGGGGCGAGGCCGAAGCCGACGCCGGCGATCGCGGCGACCGACACGGCGAAACCGAGCACGGGCAGGCTGACACCGATGGGATTGATGCGCGGCAGGAAATTGGCGAGCCAGGCTTCCAACGCCTGCGTGCCCCAGCAGGCCAGCACGATGCCGAGCGCGCCGCCCGCGAGCGCGAGCAGGAGATTTTCCGTGAGCAATTCGGCGGCGAGGCGGGAAGGCGAGGCGCCCAGCGCGGCGCGGACGGCGCTGTCGCGCTTGCGGCCGGCGGCGCGGGCGAGCTGGAGATTGGCGATGTTGGCGCAGGCGATCAGCAGCACGAAGCCCACGGCGCCGAGCAGCAGCCAGAGCGTGGTGCGCGATTGGCGCGCGAGCTGTTCCTGCAGGCGGACGAGCTGCGCCTTGTTGTCGGCAAAGGGCAGACGGAAGCCCGGGCCTCCCGGGCCGCCGGGCCCGCCTTGGCGGATGACAGTGGGCTGGCCGCCCGCTGGTCCACCGGGACCGGTCACGATGCGGGGCGCGCCGCCGGTCTCCGGGCCGGGTCCGGTGATGACCCGACGCTCGGCGGGTCCGCTGCCGGGACCAGCTTGGATTTCACGCCCCGGTGACGGTCCGGAGACAATCCGCGGTTCGCCACCCTGGACCGGGCCCGGACCTTGCACCACCCGGCGCTCGGAAGAATCGCCCGGCCCGCCGGAGAAGAGACCCGAAGACAGGTTGTTCCAGAAACGCTCGGAGAGATCGTCAAGTTCACGCGTGGCGGTCTCCAGCGCGGTGCCCGGCAGCAGGCGGCCGAAGACGCGCACCATCTGGATGCGGAGCTCACCGGGCGAGCCGGCCGAGAGTGACATTGGCTTCCAAAATTGTACCGGGTCGGTGAATTCGAAGGCGGCCGGCAGCACGCCGATGATGGTGTGGGCGATGTCGTCAATTTTCACGATCTGGCCAAGGGCGTCGTCGCTGCCGTTGAAGCGGGAGAGCCAGGCGGTATGACTGATCACGGTGACAGGGGCCGCTCCACGTTTGAGATCGGCGGCCTCGAACAGCCGGCCGCGCCAGGCGGTGACTCCGAGCATGGGAAAAAATCCTCCCGTGACGTTGGCCGTGGGCACGCGCACGGCGCCGTCGCCGCGCTGGAGGGTGGAGCTGGCGCTGCGGTAGGCGGCGAGCGAACGGAAGGTCTTGGGCACGGCCTCGATCCAGGAGAGGAATTCGGTGTCGGGCAGCATGTCGCCGCCACCGGGGAGGCTCGTGTTGCCGTCACGCGGTGGCTTGCGGACCATGACCAGATCGCCGGGCTGCGGGTAAGGCAGGGGTTTCAGTAAGACAGCATGGACGACGCCGAAGATGGCGGTGTTGGCGCCGATGCCGAGGGCGAGCAGCAGGATGATGAGCGCGCTGAACGCCGCATGGGCGCGCAGCTGCCGGAAGGCGGACTTGAGGATATCCATGGTTGGGTGGGGGCGTAGGCGCGGAGCACCGCGCTGTGTCTAAGCGTCACCCCGGGGCCGGCTTGTCTGCCGGAGTTAAAACAGGTGGAGCCCGGCCTCAGGACGGGCTTCAGGATACGCGCAACCCAACCCGGCCAGAGGCCGGGTTCCACCTTGAGATCACGTCTTGGCGCTGTTGTCGCTGTTGATGTGCGCGCGACGGCGCATGGCCGTGTAGTTCCGCATCTGGGCGGCGAAGGTCTTGTTCTTGACCAGCAGGGCGTTGGCGGGGGTCCCGACCGCGGTGCTTTCCTCCGTGGCGGCGGCGGTGGCAATCAGCACCAGGAGCTCCGCCTTTTCGGGGAGGCGCCGGGCCGGGAAGCCGGTGTGCGCGGCCAGCCAGCGTAGGGTTTGCTGAAAGGGAGGCTGGGCGGAGGCGGTCACGGGCGGAGGGTGCGGGCGGGTGGGTGAAGGAGTCAAACCAGGATGATTATTTTCAACACAGAGACCGCAGAATTCGCCGAGAAACACGATTTTGTAACCACTGCGTTCTCCGGGAACTCTGTGTTTAAGATGGGTTGGTCGGTTTTGGTTAAATCTCCCCAGCTTTGGATTGCACCGGCCGGGGGGAGGCCTACGTTCGTCCGTTCCCATGGCCGCTTTGCTCAACCTGCTCGACGTCAACCTCCACTTCGGAGGCCCGGCAATCCTGGAGAAGATCAACTTCCAGATCGAAACCGGCGAGCGCGTGTGCCTGCTCGGACGCAACGGCGCGGGCAAATCCACCCTGATGAAGGTCATCGTGGGCGAGATGCAGCCGGACACGGGTGATGTCTTCCGACCGGCGGGGGCGATCTACCGCCGCTTGAACCAGGAAGTGCCGGCCGACCTGCAGGGCAGCGTGCACGACATCGTTGCCGGCGGCCTGCGGCCCAACGACGACCACCACGAGGAGGAATGGGAACGCGACGTGCGGGTCGAGGATCTCATCGCCGCCGTCGGACTGAATCCGGCGCAGCAATTTGCCGCGCTCTCCGGCGGGTTGAAACGCCGCACGCTGCTGGCCCGCGCCCTGGCCGCCCAGCCCGACCTGCTGCTGCTCGACGAGCCGACCAACCATCTCGACCTCGAGTCGATCCTGTGGCTGGAGGAATTCCTGCTGGAGAAAAAGCCCACCCTGTTTTTCGTCACCCACGACCGCGCCTTTCTGCGAAAAATCGCCACGCGCATCGTCGAGCTGGATCGCGGCCGGCTGGCGGGCTGGGCCTGTGACTACGACACCTACCTCGTGCGCAAGCAGGATGTGCTGGAGGCCGAGGAGAAACAGCGCGCGCTTTTTGACAAGAAACTGGCGCAGGAGGAGGAATGGATCCGCCGCGGGGTCAAGGCCCAGCGCTCCCGCGCCACCGCCCGCATTCACGCGCTGCACGCCATGCGCGCCGCCGCCCGCGCCCGCCGGGACCGCACCGGCACCGCGACCATCAAGGTCACCGAGGCCGAGCGCACCGGCGTGAAGGTCATCGAGGCCGACAACGTCACCTACGCCTGGCCGGACGGCAAGGTCGTGCTCCGCAATTTTTCGACCGTCATCCAGCGGGGCGAGAAGATCGGCATCCTCGGTCCCAACGGCGCGGGCAAGACGACTTTGATCAAACTGCTGCTGGGCCAGCTGCCACCGACCACCGGCTCGATCAAGCACGGCACGAACCTCGAGGTCGTCTACTTCGACCAGTTGCGGGCGCAGATCGACGACAACAAGACTGTCGCCGACAACATCGCCAACGGCAATGCGACCGTCACGATCGACGGGCACACCCGGGCCGTCATCAGCTACCTCCAGGATTTCCTGTTCGAGCCGGCCCGCGCCCGCACGCCGGCGCGCGTGCTTTCCGGCGGCGAACGCAACCGCCTGCTGCTCGCCCGGCTGTTTACGCAACCCGCCAATGTCCTCGTGCTCGACGAACCGACCAACGACCTCGACGCCGAGACGCTCGACCTGCTGGAGGACCTGCTGGTGGAGTTCCAAGGCACGCTGCTGCTGGTGAGCCACGACCGCGAATTCCTCGACGAGGTCGTGACGAGCACGCTGGTGTTCGAGGGCGGCGGGCGACTCGGCGACTATGTCGGCGGTTACACCGACTGGCAGAACGAGAGAAAGAAAATGGCCTCTCGTGGGAGCGAGCATGCGGGCGGCAGCTCCCCGAGTCGCGAGCAAGCTCGCTCCCACAAGAATACGGTGAAACTGGGCAAAAAGCTTTCCGGCAAGGAACAGAAGGAAGCGGAGACCCTGCCCGCGAAAATCGAAGCGCTGGAGAAAGAGCAGACCGAACTCACGGCGAAGCTCGCCGATCCGGCCTTCTACAAGAAGGAAGCCGCCAAGTTTGCCGAGGTGAAGCGACGGCTGGAGCTCGTAGAAAAGGAACATGCCGCAGCGTTTGCGCGCTGGGAGGAACTGGAAGCGAGCAAATCCTGAGATTTACCACGAAGATCACGAAGGACACGGAGTGGGAGCACAGTCAGACTAGGGCGTGTTGGCAAAATGCCTCGTCATCGCGAGGCCCGCAGTGCGGGCCGTGGCGATCCAGATGGATTGCTTTGTCGGCCCCTGTGGGGGGCCTTCTCGCAATGACATTTTGCAGACACACCCTAGTTGATTCTTCCCTTCGTGTCCTTCGTGGTTATAAAATCACCGGGTGATTTGATTAAGCCGGTCCGGGCTCGACGCAGAGCACGCCGCGCGCTTTGCTTCCGCCGTCAGACGCCACTGCCCGCGACCGGGCGATAACTTCAACTTCGCACTCCCATGACCTTAATCCTCTTCTTTACCGTCCTCGCGATTGTCGCGCTGGGCGCCTCCTTTGTCCTCACGTTGCCCGCCGCCGGGCGCGGCGCGCTGGTCGTCCTCGCGTTCTCCTTGTTTGGGTTCGGACTCGTGGTCGGCTCGTCGGTGGTGATCGACGAGAACGAGGTCGGCATCGTGCACAAACAATTTTTCGGCAAACCGCTGCCGACCGGTCAGATCATCGCCCGCGATGGCGAGATGGGCCCGCAGGCCGAGATCCTCGGCCCCGGCTGGCACTTCGGCTACTTCCCCTTCAGCTACCAGGTGCGGGTGGACCGCGTGATTTCGGTGCCTTCCGGGCAAGTGGGTTTTGTGAACGCACGGGACGGACAGCCGCTGCCGGAGAACGAGATGTTTGCCCCGGTCTGGGCCAGTGCGCAGGATATGCTGAATCCCGTCACTTTTTTCTCCAAGGGCGGCCGCCGCGGCCCGCAGACGACCATCCTCACGCCCGGCACCTATCGCTACAACACCGCGCTGCATGAGGTCACCGCGATTCCCGCCCTGCAAGTGGCGGCCGGCACCGTCGCCGTCATCAAGAGTAATTCCGGCCTGCGCTGGACTTCCGGCGACGGGAAGGGCGATCTGGTCAACGGTGTGCCGCTGGTGCCGCGCAACCATATCGGCGTCTGGGCCGAGCCGCTCACCCCCGGTGGTTACTACCTGAACAGCCACGCCTACGTGCCCACCATCGTGAAGACGACCCAGCGCACCTACACCTATCAGGCGTCCAACTACGTCAAACCGGCCTTGCCCGCTGCCCCGGCGGCCCGCGCCATGGCCAAGGGCACCCCGGCCTCCGCCGCGTCGGCGGGCTCCGGCAACAACGACTGGTCGGTCTCCGTTCGTTCGAAGGACGGATTCTCTTTCCCGGTGGACGTGCGTGTCGCGTGTGCGGTCGAGGCCAAGAACGCTCCCTACCTCGTGGCCCTGCTCGGCGATCCGGACTCGGTCGTGCAGGATGAACAGGAGGACGAGAAGCTGGAGGTGCTCGAGGCCCGCATCATCCTGCCTGCCGTCCGCGCCATTTTCCGCAACGTCGCCGAGACGATGAACGCCCTAGAGTTTGTCAACCGCCGCAGCGAGATCGAGGCGCTCGCCACGCAGCGTATCACCACCGAGCTCGCGCGCTACCGCGTGACCTGCGACGGTGTCTACGTCGGTAACATCCATCTCGACGCGAGCCCGGCCGGCCAGCAGCTGCTCGCCACGCAGACGGACCGCGAAGTGGCCGTGAACCAGCAGAAACTCTACGACCAGCAGAAACAGGCCGAGGAATCCCGCGCCAAGTTCGTCCGCGCGCAGGAAGAAGCCGAGCAGCAGCGCCAGCTCGCCGCCGCCGAATACAAGGTCCGCGTCGAAGGCGAGAACGCCAAATCGCAGGTCGCCCGCGCCAAGGGCGAGGCCGAGTCCCAGATCATCATCGGCGAGGGCCGGGCCAAGGCTTATAAGCTCCTCGTCGAGACGCTCGGGCAGGCGCAGGTCGCGCAGCTCGAACTCCTCAAGCTCGTGGTCGAGGGCAAGGTCCAGATCACGCCGCAGGTGATGGTCACCGGCGCCGGCAGCGGCGGCACCACCGATGCCCTGATGGGCACCATCCTCCGGCAGGCCGTGCCGGCCGCGCCTGGCACCACCAAATAAACTTCAAGGAGAACCACCCCATGCGCCTGCTCATGTTTGTTTCCGCCCTCGGCATCCTCGTCAGCATCGCCGTCCTGATCATCGTCATCATGAAAGCCAAGAAGGACGAGACCCCGCCGAAGATGAAGCCGGGCAAGCACGAGGACAACTGACCGCCGGTGCATGGGACGTTCCTCGCCTCCAGTATGATCTGCTTAAACTGGCGCATGAACAACCAGCCCGGCCGGCTTGTATCTGTGGGAGCGAGCATGCTCGCGACAATCCACCATTGCGAGCAAGCTCGCTCCCACATCATCTGGCGGACGTTGCTGATCTGGTTCAGCCTGCTCGCCTCCCTCACCGGCTTCGCGAGGGAAATGCCAGTGGAGATCACCCCGGAGCTCAAGGGCGCATGGGTGGCGCCCGACGGTGCATGGGACGGTCGCACTGTGCTGCTGCTGCACGGCTTCGCCGACGACATGGACGGCCCGGCGGATATCGTGAAGCACCTCACGGAGCAACTGGCGGCGCAAGGCATCGCGAGCCTGCGGATCAACTTTCGCGGCGAGGGTGACAAGAAACGCACCCTGATCGAATCCACCCTGACGTCACGGCTGGAGGACACGGCGGCGGCGCAGGCCTGGCTGCGAGCCCGGCCGGGGGTGAAGGCGGAGCGCGTCGGCGTGCTCGGTTTCAGCCTCGGGGCGACGACGGCGATCGAAACCGCCGGCCGCAATCCGGGCTGGTGGCGGACGATGGCGGTGTGGTCGAGCCCGAGCGGCAACATGTTCGACTATTACCTAAAGAGCGAAACGGCGCGAACGGCGTGGCGCGACGGCGTGGCGACCGAGGACGTGCCCGGCTGGAAAAAGATCACGACCAAGCGCGAATTCTACGAAAGCTTCCGTGGCATGGATCACGACCAATCTCTCGCCAAGTATCCCGGGGCGTTCCTGTCGGTGCGCGGGTCGGACGACATGCTGCCGCAGCACGAGGCGGAGTTCATGAAAATCGCCAAAGGCCGGCCGGCCGAAGCAGTCGTCATCGCCGGCGCCGACCACATCTTTCACGTGTTCCAGCCCGAACTCGGCCTAGCCGCCCGCGCGCGGGAAGTGACGGTGGCGTGGTTCGTCCGGACACTGTAGGTTGCGGGTGCGACTATCTGTGCCGGCGGCGTGCCGGTTTCATCGTGGTGTGGAAGCCCATGGATTTTTCCGGCACGGGCAGAGCGGGCGGTGGATCCAGCAAGGTCATGATGCGGCGGAGCACGTCCACGATGGCCGTCTCGTGGACATCAAGCCGGGTGGTCAATTTCGCATCAAGTTTCTTCAGTTCCGCCGCGAGCTCGCGCGAACCGGACATCAGCTCTCTCATCCGCACAAAGGCGCGCACGACGAAAATGCTCATCCTAACGGCCTGCGGGCTGTTGAGGACATTGGCCGCCATCACCGCGCCGTTCTCGGTGAAGGCGTAGGGGAGGAACTTTCTGTGTCGGCCGCTGCCTGGTTTTAAGGTCGCATTTTGCGACCTTAAAACTGCGTGCTCCTCCCTGGTTAGCTGAAACACAAAGTCAGGCGGGAACCGCTTGGTATTGCGCTTGAGCTGCTCGTTGAGTCTTTTGACCGTCACGCCGTAAATGGTGGCGAGGTCAGCATCGAGGATCACCTTCTGCCCGCGGATGTTCAGAATACGTGACGCGACGGTGTCGGTGGTGGGAATGCGAGCACGCTTCATCATGGAGTGTCGGCCAATGGTGGCAACAAAACGGCTCCGCTTGGGGCAGGCAACAGCGTTTGCGCAGTATGCGGGCCAAGGCGCAGTCGCCACCTGACAAGTATGCTTCACAAATGACAAGCATACTTTACACATACGCCATCAGATGAAGAACCGCCTCAAGGAACTCCGAGCCGCACGCGAATGGTCGCAAGGCGAGCTCGCCGACAAGCTCGCGGTGTCGCGTCAGACGATCAACGCCATCGAGACGGAGAAATACGACCCGAGCCTGCCGCTGGCGCTGAAGATGGCCAAGCTCTTCAAATTGCCGGTGGAAGAGATGTTTGAACCCTGAATGACCTTATGAATGCACCTAAAGTAGGCGGAATTATCATTACCCTGGCCAGCGTCCCTCTTGGTCTTTTTACACGCGACTGGCACCTGTTTCAGGTGACGCTCTGTTTTGGCCTCATGCTGCAATTCTTTGCCAAGGAGCGTATCAATGACGAGCGTGTCGAGCAGCTGAAGATGAAAGCGCTATTTATGACGATGAGCGTCGGACTGGGGTTCAGCATGATTGCGCAGTATTACCTCTATCTGATTTTCCCGGCACTGCGGTGGAATCCTGAGCAAGCTTATCAACCACTGAGCGTTTACGAATTCCTTTCCAGCGTATTCCTCATCGCCCTTGGCCTCTTTCAATACTGGCGCTGGCAGGACGGGCGCGCGGGCAATGCGGGGTAAATCAGCTCAGGCGTCATAGAAGGCGCGGAGCTCCACGTCGGAACGGCGCAACCGTAGAGCCAGGGTGCGCGCGAGCCGGGCAAATACTTTCACGCCGACCAGCGGATGGGCCCGCGAAGCCTCGTCAAAGCGTGCCCGGGTGATGACGAACAGATCCACCGGGGTGGTGGCGGTGGCGTTGGCCGAGCGGACCCCGCGGTCGAGAAAGGCTATCTCACCGAAAAAACTCCCCCGCCCAAACGACGCGAGGTTGTGATAAGTGCCGCCCGCGAGTGGCAGGACGATGCGGACAATGCCCCGACGGATGAGGTAAAGTTCGTCCGCCGGGGAACCGGCGTTAAAAATCATCTGCCCGGCGGTGAACGATCGCGCCTCGGTGCAGGCGGCCAGGGCGGTCAGGGTCTGATCCTCGGTAAACTCCCGGCAGAGGTCGAAGTCCACCAATTCGAGAAGGTGTTCCCCATAGGGATGGGCCGATCCCAAGTCCGCGAGGATCTGGTCCTCCGCCCATTGGAGGGCATCGTCGAGGGTCTCGAATTTGCGCAGCCCGGCCGGCCCCTTGAGGGTGCCGACCTGCGTGAAATAATCCTGCAGGTCGCGCCGGGCCGGCAACCGGCTGAAGACCAGGCCGCCGCCCCGCTCCGCCAGCGTCGCCTCAAACTGCTGGAACAGGTGTGCGGCGGTGTAGTCCATCGACTGCACGCGGCGGAGGTCGAGGATGAGCCAGCGGCATTGCTTCAGATCAGCCTCCAGTTCGGTGCGCAACTGGTCGGTGGTGCCAAAAAAAAGGCTGCCCTGCAGTTCGCACACCACGGTCTGTCCGCCGTGCTCCTCCAGGAGGGCCTGTTGCGCCGGCAGCCGGTGCTGGGTGGAAGAGATGCGGTTGCCGGCGACCTTGCGCCGGATGACCGAGCCGCGGATCTGCTCGCGGATGAACAGCAGCATGGCCAGGCCCACGCCCGCGCCGGAGGCGGCCATCAGGTTGGTGGACACCGCCACGATCACGACGGTGGCAATGACGGCGAAATCCAGCACGGTGGATTTCTGCCGCAGCAAATTCAAACTGCCCCAATCAAACATGCGGACCGCGACCACGATCAGGATGCCCGCCAGCGCCGCGACCGGCACCCAGGCGATCAAGTTGCCGAGCAAGAGCGCCGCCAGCAGCACGAATCCGCCTTCCAGCATGCCGGCCAGCCGCGTGCGGCCGCCGCTCCCCACGCTGACCAGCGTGGCGCCCATCGTGCCGGCACCCGGCATGCCTCCGACCAGCGCGGAGGCCAGGTTGCCCACGCCCTGACCGAGCAAAGTGCGATTGGAATCGTGCCGGCTGCGCGTCAGTGAATCGACCACCACGCAGGTCTTGAGGGTATCAACGGAAAGCAGCACGGACAGGGTGAGCGCCGGCATGATGAGCAGGCGCAGATCGGAGAAGTTCAGCCCGGCCAGCGCCGGCCACACTCCGGCCACATCCGCGAAGACGCCGCTGTCGCCACTGCCCACCGGCCCGATGACAAGCTTGTTATGAGCCAGCGACATCAGCTCCGGCCGGAACCAGGCCGTGGCGAAATAGGCGAGCAGACCGGCGATCAGGCCGAGGATGGTGGCCGGGACCGCGCGGGTGAGTCTGAGCCCCAGGAGCACGCCGGCAATGGTGACCGCGCCCACGATGATCGCGGGCCCCGACCACTGCGCCGGATCCCGCAGGTTGGCGGCGGACACCCCGAGGAATTTCGGCAGCTGGCTGAGGAAAATCAACACGCCCACGGCGCTGAGGTAACCTGACACAACGGGATACGGGATGTATTTGATCAACCGTCCGCCGCCGACCAGACCGTAGAGCATCTGCAGGGCGCCGGACAGCAGGGCCAGGAGCAGCAGGAGGGCGACGATGTGGGTAGGGGCCGGCGCGGTGCCCGGAGCCGCCAGCAAGCCGCCCGCGAGCGAAGCGAGCACGGCTCCCGCCGGGGCGCAGGGCGCGGAGATCACCCGCGGCGCGCCGCCAAAAACCGAGGCCACGATGCCCAACACCATGGCGCCGACGATGCCGGTGCGCACGCCGTGCCCGATATACTCCGGTCCCAGCAGGGCGTAGACCGCGACACCGTAGGCGATCGACGAGGGCAGCGCGACCAGCACGGCCGCGAAGCCGCCCCAAAGTTCACCGGCCAAGGGGACGGCGGGAGGCGGGGCGGGCGGGCTGATACTAGGACTGGTGCTCAAAACGAATAGGCCCCTGAGCGGAGTGCAGGAGGACCGGATTCGAAAAGCGAAAGGGGAATTGCGGGCGGAGGCAATCCCCGGCGTGGCCCGGCTCAGAGTTCGGCTTCGAGCCGTTGCACCAGGGCCTGGAGAATCTGCACGCGCGCGAATTTCTTGTCATTGCCGGCCACCAGGGTCCACGGGGCGAAGTCCGTGTGGGTCCGTGCCACCATGTCATCGATCGCGACCGCGTAGTCGGGCCATTTCTTGCGGTTCCGCCAGTCCTCCTCGGTGATCTTGTATTGTTTGTAATCGATGCGCTGCCGTTCCTCGAACCGCCGGAGCTGCTCCTGCGGGCTGATGTGCACCCAGAATTTGTTCACGATCAGGCCGTGATCGGCCATCTGTTCCTCAAAATCAACGATCTCGCCATAAGCGCGACCCCAGTCGGCGGCGGGGGCGAAGCCCTCCACGCGCTCGACCAGGACGCGGCCATACCACGAGCGGTCAAACAGGGTGGAAACGCCGGCGCGCGGCAGGTGCCGCCAGAAGCGCCAAAGGTAATGCTGCACCCGTTCCTCGTCGGTCGGCGCGGCGATGCCGACGACCCGGTAGAGCCGCGGATCCATCGCCG
>JANNDM010000065.1:0-13305 GCA_031387725.1 Verrucomicrobiota bacterium
GTGCCCCCGGCGAGGATGACACCCGCGCCGCAATGCTCCGCCACAAACGCGGTCCCGAGCTTTTGCCGCACCACTTCGAACAATTCGAGGACGCGGGCGGACGCGATGGCCTCGAGCGCCATCTTGGGGAGCTGGCGATCGCCAAAGGAGGCGTCGCCGTTGAGCCAGACTTTGTCGGTCTTGTCCCGGGTCAAGGGGGTGGCCCGCCCATGGCGCAGCTTGAGCATCTCGGCCTGGGCCGGCGTGACGCGCAGACCGATGCTGAGATCGTTGGTCAGGTGGTCGCCGGCGACGGGCAGCGTGCCGGTGACGAGCACATGGCCGTCGCGATAAAGCACGTAGTCGGTGACACCCTTGCCGATGTCGATCACCAGGGCACCTTGCGCCCGCTCCTCGGCGCTGGTCAGCAGCGAGCCGGTGGCGAGGCTGGCGAGAACCAACTCGCGCACTTCCAAATGGTAGCCCCCCACGACGTGGATGTTGTCGCTGATCTTGCTCTCCGGGCCGTGGACGATCCAGTAGCCGACTTCGAGCCGGCGGCCGGACAAGTGCTCGGGATCCGGCACGGCGCGACCATCGAGCCGGAACGGCCGGCGAATCTCATGGATGCGGGAACGCCCGGCGGGCAGCTCCTTCTCCTTGGCGAGGGCGCAGACCGAGGCGATGTCGAGCGCGGTCACGGTGTTGTCGGCGGATTTCACATTGACGGACGCCTCGTTGTAGAACGCGTCGAGATGGCCGCCGGTCTGGGCCAGCCAGACCTCATCGATGCGGGTCCCGGCGCGTTTCTCGGCGGTCTCCAGCGCGTGGTGGGCCGCCTCGCAGGCGGCCTTGTAGTCGACGACTTCGCCCTTCAGCACGCCGCGGGACGGGGCCACACCCACGCCGATGATGTTGAGACTGCGCCCGCGGGTGATTTCCCCAACGAGCACGGCGATTTTCCCGGTGCCGATTTCGACCGCCGCGACCATTCTGCTGCTGCTAGAGATCACGTTTCGTTTTCCGGGGTGAAGGTTGAAGAGAAAAAAGCGGGAGGGGTGCGGCGGCCAGTTCGTCGGGGGTGCCTTGCAACCGCACGGGCACCTGGCCTTCGAGTGACAGGTTGACCGAGAGCAGGGCCGACGCCGGCAGAGCCTCATGGGCCCGGTCGATGATGTAGTCGAGCTGGGCGACCTGCTTGTAGAAATCACGCTTCCGGCTGAATATTATTTCCGGCACATCCTGCGCCTTTATGACGATCTCGTCGCGCGCGGCGAGCCGAGCCAAGGATACAATGAGCCACTCGCGGTAGAGGTGCGGGGCCTGCAGTTGCGCCGTGGAAAGGAGGGCCGACACCTCCGCCATGCCGGCGACGGGGGCGTAGCCCGCGGCGGATTTCACCAGGCGAATGCCGTCGAGCCAGGGCAGACCGGCGAGCATCGGTTTGGCGTTATTCAAACCGCCGTAAACCACGCCGTCCTTCGCCACCAGCAACTGCTGCGGGGCCCCGGAACCGTCGCTCGCCTGGACGCGCGCCACCGGCGTGCGCTCCTGCAATGTGACCACCAGCCGGTCGGGAAAATCCCGGGTCAGCACCGCCCCCCGCACCTGGCCATGGACGAGCAGGCGGTCGCGCAGGGCGGGTAAGTCGAGCACCATCAGGCTGGCCGACTTCGGCAGGGCCAGCACTTGCACGGCCCAATCATGGGTCAGCACCCCATCGGTGCTGAGCACCACTTCGCGCACCGGCTCGCTGTGCACCGCGGTGGCGAGCGCCGCGCGGTCGGAGGCCCAGGAACGGGTGACGGCATAGGCGACCCAACCCAATCCCGCCACCAACGCCGACAGGGCGCCGGCCTTGAACCAGACGGCCAGCCGGCGGCGGCGCCCTTGGCGCGACAGGGTGAGCGGCTTCACCTCCTGGCGGATATGGCGCCAGGAGCGGCCCGGGGGCAGCGGAGAGCTGTCGTCGTCGCGATTCATTTGCGCAAAGGGTGGGCCAGGGCGAATCGTTCGACGGCGGGGGCCACCAACTCGCGGCACAGCGCAATAAAATCCAGCCCCACGCAACGCGCACTCATCGGCAACAGGCTGGTCTCCTTCATGCCGGGCAGCGTGTTTATTTCCAGCAAATACAGTTCGCCGTCTTTCGTGAGGATGAAGTCAACCCGCGCATAGTCCCGGCAGCCGCACGCGGCAAAGGCGGTCTCGGCGGCCGTGCCCGCGACCGCGGCCAAATCTGCGGAGATTTGCGCCGGGGCAAAATACTCGGTCAACCCCTTGGTGTATTTGCTGGCATAGTCGAAGACGCCGGATTTCGGCACAATCTCCACCACCCCCATCGCCCGGCCGCGCAACAGGCCGACGGTCAGTTCACGACCGAGGATGCGCTCCTCGGCGATCCATTCGCCCTGCCGGATGCCGCCCAGCGCGATCTCCAGCCCCACCTTGGAGGTCACAATCTGCAAGCCGACACTGCTGCCCTGCCGGTTGGGCTTGAGCACGACCTGCTCGCCCAACTCCGCGGTCAGCCCCGCCGCGGCGGGCTTGGCGGTCGCCGGGAACACCCGGCCCGGCGCCACCTGCACCCCTTGGGCCGACACGCTCTGCCGCGTGCGCCACTTGTCGAAAGTGAGGTCACTCGATTTGGCATCGCACCCCGCGTAGGCCACGCCGGCCGCTTCCAGCAGGCGTTGCATCCCGCCGTCTTCGCCGAAAATGCCGTGCAAAGTGGAGAAGACGATGTGCCGCGCCGGGTCGAGCCCCGCCGGCAGGGCATCCGCGTCCACCGTGAAGAATTGGGTCGGATGCGTGTAGGCCATGGCCAACGCCGCCGCTTTGCCGGAGCCGAGCGAGACCTCGCGCTCGGGCGAGGTGCCGCCGGCCAGGACCGCGATGATGGGCCGGCTCACAAAACGTCCCTCCATTCCTGCCCGTAGAGCAGCACCTCGGGCTCAAGGTCGATGGCCCGGGCACTTTTGACCCGGGCGCGGACCTGGCGGATCAAGGCGATGATGTCGGCACTGGTCGCCGCCCCGCGATTGATGATGAAGTTCGCATGCACGGTCGAAACCTCGGCGTCCCCCACCCGCGCCCCCTTGAGTCCGAGCTCGTCGATGAGGCGGCCGGCGGAGTGGCCCGGCGGGTTTTTGAAAATGCAGCCGGCGCTCGGTTCGCGCGGCTGGGACTCGACCCGCTTTTTCTGATAAACATCGGTCTGCCGGCGGATGTCGTGGGACGCGGCGGTCGCCGCGGGCTTGAGCAGGGCGCCGAGCGCGATGCCCTCGTGCAACTCCGCGCAATGCCGGTAGTCCACGTGCATCTCGCTTTTTTGCATCACGCGCTCTTCGCCGGCGAGATTCATGAGGTGGACCTCCTCGACCAGATCAAACATCCAGCCACCCATCGCGCCGGCGTTCATGCGGAGCGCGCCCCCGACCGAGCCCGGAATGCCTTCCAGAAATTCAAAACCCTGGAGCCCGGCCTTGATCGCGAGGCCGCACAGGTTTTTCAACCGCAGCCCGGCGCCGGCCCACGCCCGGCCATCCGGCCGCACCTCGAACTCCTGCCATCGCGGGTGCGCGAGGTTGAGGACCAAGCCCTCGACCCCCGCGTCGGGGATGATCAGATTCGAGCCACGCCCGAGCAGGTAGACCGGCAGGCGGTGGCGGTTGGCCTCCACCAGCAACTCGCGCAAATCCTCGGTGGTCGCCGGCTCCGCATAGACCCGCGCCGGACCGCCCACGCGCATGGTCGTCCGCGGGCCGAGCAGCTCGCGCTCCACCAGCTTGCTTGCGCCCGCCAACCGTGGCCGGACGGCGGCAACGAACTGACTCCACCGCGCCTCGCGCCGGTCCAGGTCCACCGCTTTGGTCAGGGCACTCATGACGGGGCCGCAGCCGGAGTGGGCCCCAGCTGACGCGACGGCGGTGCGCCGGCCGCCAGGTCCTCCAGATCGTGCACCATGGTGTCGATCGTGTTCTCCTGTGACATCCGGTGCAGGTTCGTGCGGAATTTGTTCAGCAACCAGTCATTGAAAATAATATCGCGCACTTCCTGCGCCAGACCGGCCAGCGCGTGGTCGGCCACCACCACGCCCCCGCCCTGCTGCTCGAAATACGTGGCATTGGCCCACTGGTGATTGTCGGCGGCGTGCGGATAGGGAATCAGGATGGCCGGCGTCTCGCAGCGCACCAGTTCCGCCAGCGTGCCGGCACCGGCGCGGCTGAGCACGAGGTCGGCGGCCGACATCAGCACGCCGACGCGATCGGAAAAGGACTCGAACCAGCTGCGCACCACCCGGCCGCTCTTGTCGTGCAACACGTGCACGCCTTCGCTGCCCTTGCCCAGGCCGGTGACGCAGTAAACCTGGATGCTCTCGTGGGCCAGCGCCGTGATGTTCTCCTCCGCCCACTGGTTGAGGTTGCCGGAGCCCTGGCTGCCCCCGAGGACGACGAGGAGTTTTTGCGCCGGATCCAGGCCGAGCCGGGCGCGGGCCACATCGCGCGGCAGGCGGGCGATCTCGGGGCGCACCGGCAGGCCGGTGTGGCGGACCCGGACGCCGCGGATGCCGGGCAAACGGACGCCGGGCGGCAGATAGAGGCGGGCGGCAAACCGGGCCAGCGCGCGGATGGCGAGGCCCGGCACGCGGTTGGCCTCATGCAGCGCCACGGGAATACCGAGCAGGCGACCGGCCAGCACCACCCCGGCGTTGGTGAAGCCGCCAAAGCCGATGATGGCGTCAGGCCGGAACTGCCGCACGAAACGCAGGCTGAAGAGCAGGCCCTGGGTCTGTTTCCAGTGGAAGCGCAGGTGCACATCCGGCCGCCACCCGAACGGCGCGCTCGGCACGCGCGCGACGGGCAGGTGCGGATATTTTTCGATCAGGCGGGCGTCGACCTTCTTGTGGCTGATGAAAAGCGTGACGGCATGGCCGCGCCCGATGAGGGCCTCGGCCAGCGCAATGCCGGGCGAGAGATGACCGCCGGTGCCGCCGCAGGCGATGATGAACCGGCTCACGAAGTCACCTCCGTGAGCAAGGAACAAGGGACCAGGATCAAGTGACAAGGGGCAGGCCTGCTCATCTTGTCACTTGCCACTTGAAACTTGTTACTTCTCGCGTTCACGCGATCACCTCCGTCAGCGCCCGCTTCCGCACGAGCGGCTTGGGGCGCTCCCACGTGCGCTGGGAATTGATGATGACGCCGACGAGCAGGCCCATCAGCAGCAGGTTGGAGCCGCCGGCGCTGATGAAGGGCAGCGACATGCCTTTCGAGGGCAGCAAGCTGGTGACAACGCCAAGGTTGATGATGGCTTGAAGCGTGATGAGCAGGACGCAGCCGGTCACGAGCAGGAACTGGAAGAGGTTCGGGGCGCGGCGGACGTGCATCAGGCCCGCGATGAAGATGGTCACGAACAGCGCAACCGTGAGCAGGGTGAAGATGAGGCCCATCTCCTCCCCCATGATGGCGAAGATGTAGTCGGTGTGCGCCTCGGGCAGGAAGGCGTTCTGCTGGCGGCCATTGCCGAGTCCGACGCCATCCACCCCGCCCGCCGCAAAGGCCAGCAACGCCTGCCACGGCTGGTAGCCGGTGCCCTGCCGGTTGGCCTCGGGCTCAAGGAACGAAAGCACGCGCTGCAGACGCACGGGATTGTGGAGCACGAGCAGCACAAAGCCGAGCAACGCGAGTCCCACCGAAGGCAGCAGGAATTTAAGCCGCGCCCCGGCGAGAAAAAGCAGCACGACGCCGATCGCACCGAGCAGCATGGCCGCGCCGAAGTCGGGCTCGAGGAGCGCGAGCAGGGAGAAAAGCCCGATCCACGCCAGCGGCAGCACGAAGCCGCGCCAAAAGTCTTGCAGCCGGCTTTGGTTGACCGCGAGGTAGTGCGCCAGCGAGAAGACCAGCGCGAGCTTCGCAAACTCCGACACCTGCAGCCGCACGCCGCCCAGGCCGAGCCAGCGCCGGCTGCCCTTCACCGCGATGCCGATGTGCGGGATGAGCACGAGCACCAGGGCAAACAGCGCCAGGGCGGCCGCCATCCAGGCGAACTTGCGCAGATGCTCGAGGTCGGCGATCGCAACCAGCCAACCGGCGCCGATGGCGAGCGCGAGGAAGATGAACTGCTTGTAGAGGTAGGCGTAGGGCCCGCCCTTGATGGGCGAGCTCGCGCTAAACAACACCACGAGGCCCAGCGAGACCAAGGCCGCCACGCAGACGACAATGACACTCGCGGGGGTGATCGTGAGAGGTCGGCGAAGAACAGCGGCGCTCGGCGAACCCACCATGGTGGTGCTGGTTTATTTCTTCGGGGGCGCGGGCTTGGCCTCTTCCACCTTGATGGTCGGCACCTCGGTGCTGGCATCCTTCAAGCCCGAATCGAGATCCTGGCCGGGCGGCGGCGGGGCGATTTCAAAATGCGGCGCCGGGGTGGCCGGGGCTTCGGTCGCGGCCGCCTTGTTGGCGGCGGGCTTGGTCGCCGTGGTCGCGCCTTTCGGCGTGACGGCCTTGAAGCCCGGAATGATGAGCTGCTGCCCGGCGCGGACCTTGGAAGGATCGGTGATGTTGTTGACGGCCGCCAGCTCGCCGACCGTCACCTGGTATTTCTTGGCGATGACGCCCAGGCTCTCGCCCACGGCGACGGTGTGCTTGACGGCCTCGCCATTGGACGGTTTGGCCAAGGCGGGTGCTGCCTGGGTGAGCGTTCCGAGATCCCTCGGCTTGTCCGCGGCCGCCGGAGCGGCGCCGATCTTCCCGGGGATGATAAGCTTCTTGCCGGGCTGCAACGCGGTCCCGACGCCGAGGTTATTGGCCTTGGCGAGCTCGGCGACGCTCAGGTTGTTTTTCTTCGCGATCGTCCAGAGGCTGTCGCCGCGTGCGACCGTGTACGTGGTGACCGGCGCGACTTCAGCGGTGGGCTTGGCGGGCGTGATCGCCACGGCGGCCGCGGAGCCGGGTCGGGTCGGCGCGGCGTGGCCCGAAAGCGAAGCGGGCGAGCCGAGGTCCACCGGTTGCGGCGTGGCGACGTTGAAGGTGACCGGTGTGGCCGTGCTGCCGGCCGGCAGCGTGGCATCCGGCGTCGGAATGTTGCGCGGGCCGGACTGGCAGCCGGGGCTGGCAAAAATGAAGATAAACGCGAGCAGGTGCACAGCGACGACTGCTCCGAAGATCTGGAGGATTTTCATGGCGATATAAGAGGACTGAGGTTGGAGATTTGCTATCTAAAAATGGGACTTATTCACAGCTTTTCCACAAGGTCTTGGGGTCGGTAAAGCAGGAGGGGGAAAGAAGAGCAGGTGTCCGCTGACAGAATTGAAGGTAAGGTTCCGATTGGTAGTATAAAGAACCTGTCAGCGGACTCCTGCGAAAGTTTTGGCGGCGCGCACCAGCGGGCCCTCGGGGAGCGCCTGCCCCTTGCGCAGCCGGCGCAGTTTGGCGAGGGAGCGGACGATGGGCTGCCGCAGCAGCAGCAGGCTGCTGCGGGTGACATCGCGAAAGCTGGGCGTATGTTCCAAATTGTAGTCGATGGGCATGGGCGGTTGGGGTTAGCGCAGTTTCAAGGTGGCCAGCCCCGCGAGGGCGAAGCCGAGGGAGAGGATCCAAAAACGGAGCACGACCTTGGTCTCGGGCCAGCCGAGCTTTTGAAAATGGTGGTGGATCGGTGCCATCAGAAAAAGCCGCCGACCGGTGCCGCTCTGGCGCTTGGTCCACTTGAACCAGCCGACCTGGAAAATGACGGAGAGTGCTTCCAGGACAAAGACGCCGCCGACTATCACCAGTGTCAAAGGCTGGTGAATCATGAAGGCCATGACGCCGATGAGCCCGCCCAAAGCCAGCGAGCCGGTGTCGCCCATAAACACCTCGGCCGGGTGCGAGTTGAACCACAGGAAGGCCATGCACGCGCCGATGAGCGCCGCGCACACGACCGTGAGCTCGCCCGTGCCGGGCACGTAGCTGATGAGCAGGTATTGCGCGATGATGCTGTTGCCCGCCGCGTAGGCCATGATGCCAAACACCAGCGCGACCGTGATCGTGCAGCCCGTGGCGAGGCCGTCCAGGCCGTCGGTCAGGTTGATGGCGTTGCTAAAGCCGACGATCCACAGATAGAGGAGGACGAGCAGCAGCCACCACGGCATGGGCGCGAGCACGGCCGACTTGAGGAACGGCACCCAGAGCTCGCGGATCTTGACCGCGCTTTGCGGGTGCCACAACAGGATGCCGAGCGCCACGACCGTCACGAGTGACTGCCACGCGATCTTCTCCCCGGACTTGATGCCGTCCTTGTTTTTGTGGACGACCTTGAGGTAATCATCGCGCCAGCCCGGCACCGTGAGCGCCGTGTAGACGAAGAGGGCGACAAAGACCCAGACATTCGGCTCGGCCCAGAGCACCGCGCTGACAAATAGCGAAATGAAAATGATGAGCCCGCCCATCGTGGGCGTGTGCTTCTTGTCAAAGTAGGTCGTGCCCAGGGCCCCGGTGCGTTCGTCGATATAACCGTGGCCGAACTTCAGCGCGCGGAACCGGCCGATGAGCCACGGGCCGATGATGAAGCCGATAAACAACGCCGTGCCCGCCGCCCCGACGGAGCGAACCGTGATGTAGTGGAAGAGCCGGAGCGGGCTCCACAGGTGGGCGTAATCGGCCAGATAGCTAAGCATGGCGGGCTTGGATTTGCTGCAGGGTCTGCCAGATGCTGGCGCGGGGGAAAGCGCCCGAATCCCGCCTCGGCCATTCACACCAGCGGCTATCGGGGGCGGGCGGGACGCTCGGTTCCGGCTTCGGCGGCAGCGGACGGGCGGTGAGGCGGCGGGCGGCCATCGCGGTGGGACTGAAATTAGTGCGCATGGGCGGACCTCCCACCGGCAGCCGACTTTACGCTCACCGCCGGGACTGCGGTCCGGCCCCGGGTCTCCGCCCGGTCGCCGGGCGGCAGCGCGCACCAAAGGCTGGACTTGAGCTGGACCGCAACGGGAGGTTGCCGCAGGGAGGCGTCGCGCGCGGCGATGAACCGCGCGTTGTCGATGGCTGAGCTGAAATCAATGTGCATGGGCGGTGGGATGGGGTTCGAGGACGGTTTCGAGTTGGTAACGGCGGCTGCCTTTCAGGAACACGGCTCCCTTGAACCCCGCGAGGTGTTCGCGCACCGGCGCGACATCGGACACGAGGGCGATCTGCGCGGCTGCATTGCCGTTTTCCAGCAGTCCCTCGCGGAGCGCCGCCGCCTGACTGCCGAGGGCGAAAAGGAAATCGTCTCCCCGCAGCTGCAGCCGCCGGCCCAGCTGGCGATGATACGCCGCGGACTCGGCGCCGAGTTCCTCCATCGAGCCGAGCACATACAGCCGGGGCTGCGCGGCATTCGTCGCCCCGTTGAAGGCGTCAATCGCATCGGCCATCGACGCCGGGTTGGCGTTGTAGAAATCACAATAAACCGTCGCCTCGCCGATCCGGCGCAACTCGCCCCGCCACGGGGAGGGTTGCCACGCGGCCAGGCGCGTCTGCAGGACCGCGTCTTGCACGCCCAGCTCGGACGCGAGCGTGAGAGCCAGGGCGGTGTTTTGGGCCATGCCGGCCGAGACCCGGCGGAAATCAAAGCGGCGCTGGCCCTCCAGCGTCACCGCGGTGCGTTCCGGCCCTTGGGCGATCGTGAACTTCACGGTGCGGGCGACGAGCGTGGTCGCGGCCTCCGACTCCGGCACCAGCACCAGCGGATTGGCCAGCGCACGGAACGGCTCGTAGGCCCAGCACGACACCGGAAACACCGCAACGCCGCCGGGGCGGTTGGCCGCGGGTAAGCGGGATTTCTCGGCCGCGACGTCAGCGACCGTGCCCAGTTTTTCCAAATGCGCCGGTGCGACGAGGGTGACCAGGCTGTGGTCGGGTTCGATCATCTCCGCGAGGCCGGCCATCTCTCCCCGCAGGCTGATGCCCGCTTCGATCACGGCGGCGCGATGCGTCGGGTCGAGCCGGGTCAGCGTCAGCGGGACCCCGATGTGGTTATTGTGATTGCCGGCGGTCGCGAGGACGTCGGGACTGCCGCCCAGCAGGAGCGCCAGCAGGTCTTTGGTCGAGGTCTTGCCGGCGCTGCCGGTCACCCCGACGACGGTGCCGTGAAATTCGCGGCGGTGCTCGCGCGCAATCCGTTGCAAGGCGCCCAGCGGATCCGTCGTCACCAGCTGAGGCAGGGTCGCACCGGCGACCGGATGACTGACCAGCGCCGCCACCGCCCCGCCCTCCTGCGCCGCGGGGAGAAAATTGTGGCCGTCGCGCCGGTCCGTCCTGAGCGCGACAAAGACCTGCCCGGCGCTCAGCGTGCGCGAGTCCTGATTGAAACCCGTCACCAGCCCGCCCGGAATGCGGGTCCAACTCCCGCCGGTCCAGGTGGCGAGCTTTTCGGGGGCGAAGGTCGGCATGGTCGGCAGCTCAGGCGGAGGCGAGGCTCGGGTTGCCGATCAACTCACGGACGACCTGCCGGTCGTCGAAGGGCACAATAGTGTCGGCGAATTCCTGGCGGGTCTCATGCCCCTTGCCGGCGATGAGGACGCAGTCGCCCTCGCGGGCGGCGGCGAGCGCCAGACTGATCGCGTGGCGACGGTCCTCGACGAAATGGATACGACCCGCGTGCCGGACACCGCCCCGCATATCGCCAAAAATCTGCCGGAGCTCTTCCGACCGCGGATTGTCCGCCGTGGCCCAGGCCACATCGGCAAACTCCTGCACGGCGGCGACCATGAGCGGGCGTTGGGAGCGGTCGCGGTTGCCCCCGCAGCCAAAGACCACCAGCAACCGGCCCGGCGTGACGGCGCGGAGCATGCCGACGGCGTTCCGCAGGGCATCGTCGGTGTGCGCATAGTCCACCAAAACGTTGAAGGCCTGCCCCGCATCGATCCGCTCCATCCGGCCGGGGACGCCGCCGAGGCTTTTCAAACGCGCGGCGATGACGGACGGATCTCGTCCCAGGGCGTAACAAGCCGCGAAGGCGGCCAGCAGGTTGCTCACGTTGGAGCGGCCGATAAGGGGACTCTCGATCTCGATGCTCCCTTCGGGCCAGACCAGCCGCAACCCGGTGCTCTGGAAATCCAAGCGGACTTTCTCGGCGCGCACCAGGGCGGCGGGCGATTCGCCAAAGGTGACGAGCTTGACGGACTTTGGCACCGTCGCCGCGAGTTTGCGACCGTAAGGATCGTCCAAGTTGATGACCGCCGCGCGCGGGACTTGGCCCGTGCCGCCATTAAACAGCCGGGACTTCACCGCGAAAGAAGCATCCATTCCTCCGTGGTATTCGAGGTGATCGCGAGTCAGGTTGGTGAACACCGCGACCCCGAAATTCACGCCCAGCACCCGTTGCTGGTCGAGGCCGTGGGAGCTGATCTCGATCGCCGCCTGCCGGCAGCCGGCATCGCGCATTTGCGCGAGCAAGCCGTAAAGCTCAAGCGACTCAGGGGTCGTGCGGTAGGACGGCACGACGCGGGCGCCCAGATCATAGCCGATCGTGCCGATGAGACCGACCCGCTGGACCGGAGTGGCCAGAAGATGCCGGACCAGGGTCGTGACCACGGTCTTGCCGCTGGTGCCGGTCACGCCGACCAGATCGAGAGACTTGTCGGGAAACCCGAAAAACCGTTGCGCGACGAGAGCGAGAGCCCGGCGGGCATCGGCCACCTGGAGGTAGGTGACGCGCAAAGCGGTGCCGGCAGGGATTCTCTCGCCCACGATGGCCACGGCGCCGCGCTGGATCGCCTCATCCACATAGGAATTCCCGTCAGCGCGCCGGCCGGGCAGCGCGAAGAAAAGATTCCCCGGCATCACCCGGCGACTGTCCAGGGCCAGACCGGAAATCGGGCGATCCAAGTCGCCCTTGCTGGACTGGAACTCCCCGTCCCGGAAATAGTCGGAGATCTTCGGCGCCAATTTAAAGATGCGCTGGGCCACGCGGCCGGTCGGCCGAACCCGCGTCTTGGGCAAGGTGCGAAAGGCCGCGATCAGCGGATAATTGGGCGTGAGGTAGCCGATCACGGGGCACCTCCGGCCATGGCAAGGAAGTTGCGGGCCGCCGGCTGGACCGGCTTGATGTCGAGATATTGGATGAGCTGCTCCGCGATGTGGTGGAAGGCCGGCGCCGCCACGACGCGGCCGTAGGCGGTGCCGCCGGGCACCTTCGCGTCGTCCACGATGACCGAGAGAACTATCTGTGGCCGGCTGGCGGGGAAAAAACCGACAAAGGAGGCGACGTGATGCGTGGTGGAGTATTTGCCGTTGATGATTTTCTGGGTGGTGCCGGTCTTGCCCGCGACCTCGAAGCCCTCGATGTCAAAGCCCTTGGCCGTGCCCACGCGCACGACGCCGGTGAGCAACTGCGCCAGAGTCGCGGCGGCGGCGCGCCCGAGGACCTGCTCCCGCTTTTCCGGGGCAAAAGTGCGGATGACCTGCCCGCGCGCGTCGCGGATTTCCCGGATGATCTGCGGGCGGAGCAGCGCGCCGCCATTGGCCACGGTGCTCATGGCCATGTGGATCTGCAACGGCGTGGCGTCGACCGAATGACCCATGGGCATGCGCGAGATCGTGAGCCCGTCCCACTGGCTGGGCGGCGCCAGCGTGCCGCGCACCTCGCCGCCCAAAGGGAACGCGGTCGTCTGGCCAAAGCCGAACTTGCGCGCATACTCGTAGAAGCGCTGTTCGCCGAGGCCCATCGCCAGTTGCGCCGCGCCGCGGTTGCTGGAGTGCGCCACGATGTCCGCCACACTGAGGATGCCAAAGGGCTCGTCTTCCTTGGGCAGCTTGATGCTGCGACCCTTGTAATCGATGGTGGCGTTGCCGCAGTCGTAGGTGGAGCGCGGCGTCACCAGTCCCTCGTTCAGCGCCGCACCCACGGCCACGATCTTGAAAGTGGAGCCGGGTTCAACACGGTCGGTGACCGCGCGATTCTTGTCCGCTCCGAGCGGCGCCTTGCTGTAGTTGTTGAGATCGAAGCTCGGGTAGTTCGCCAGGCCGAGGATCGCCCCGGTCTGCGGGTCGCTGGCGATGATCGTGGCGAAGTTCGGGGAATATTTTGCGGCGATGTCCTTGAGCTCGTCCTCGATGATGTGCTGCACCACCGAATCGATGGTCAGCACCACGTCATTGCCATCCTGCACCGGTATCTCGCGCGAGCGGAACTGGGCCATCTCGCGACGCGCCCCGTCCTTTTCCGACTCGATCCAGCCGTCCGAGCCCCGGAGGTAGAGATCGAAATGACTTTCCGCTCCGGTGACCGGAGTGCCCTCCTTGTTCAGGTAGCCGATGAGATGCGCGGCCAGCCCGTTGCCGGGATAAACGCGGCGGTAAACCC
>JANNDM010000068.1:0-30073 GCA_031387725.1 Verrucomicrobiota bacterium
CAGCCGTTACCGCTATCGCTTCCGGTTCGGCCCGACCGTCTCCTTCAGCAAGAACTGGACGGCCGGCTTCCGGCTCGAGACCGCCAATGGCGCGACCTCGACCAACGACGATTTCGGGGCCACCGGCTCCACCAACTTCGCGAAGGACGCCAATCTGGCCTATGTCGGCCAGGCCTTTGTCCAGTTTGCGACCAGCAACTGGCATTTCGCGGATCGCGTGGATTTCCGCGTCGGCAAGCACGCCCACACCTTTTTCAATCCGGGCATCAATGGTTTTTGGATCGACACGGACATCAACTTCGAGGGTTTCTCCGAAGACTTCGCCTTTACGGATGCGTTCGTGAAGGGCTGGAATCTCACCCTGCGTGGCGGGCAATATCTTCTGTCGGCCAACTCGCGCACGGCGGGCAAGGTCGCCGGCGACTTCATCAACCAGCCGAACATGATGTGGGTCGGGCAGGCCGAACTTTCCAAGACCTACATCTACGAGAACAATCCCTACGGCACGCGCATCGCCCCCACCTTGGTGGTCTTCTCCGGCCCCGAGGTGACCGGGTCGGCGATCACCAGCGACACGAACAACTATGACAGCCTTGCCACCTTCATCCTCCCCGTGGAGCACACGATGAAGGTGAACAACAAGCCGCTCGGATTCTATGCCACCTACGGCATCAACTTCAAGGGCGCCAGCCGGGCCAACCGCCTTTACAGCACCTCGACCAGCTACCCGGTCGTATTTGGTGCGGCCAGCGGCAATCCGGCGGACTATGACACGATGTATAACTTCGGCGTCCGTTATGGCGCGTTGCGCAACCCGGGCGACTGGCTGTTCACGGCCGAGTATCGCTCGGTCGAAGCGGGCGCCTACACCTCGGTCCTGCTCGATTCCGATTTCAACGCCGGCCGCGTGAACGGCGATGGCTACATTCTCTCCTTCAGCTACAATTGGACGGATGCCATCGGCACCACGGCCACCTTCTTCCGCTCCAAGGCGATCGACAAGACCGGCCCCGCTGGCCTTGGCTTAAACAAGGCCGACGTGCTCCAGCTGGATCTCACCGCCAAATTCTAACCATCAGCCATCGCCTACATGAAAAACCTAATCGCTCTCCTCGCCACCGCCGCGCTCCTCACCAGTTCGGCCTCGGCGCAGAAACTTGTCATCAAGGGTTCGGACACACTCGGCGCCAAGATGGTGCCGCAGGTGGCCGAGGCCTTCCGCGCCGTGAACTCCGGCGTGGTCTTTGAGATTGCCGCCGAGGGTTCCACCACGGGCATCGCCGCCATCACCGACAGCACCGCCGACATCGGCATGTCGAGCCGCCGCGCCCGGCCCACCGAGATCTCCGCCGCCCTCGCCAAGGGTGTCACCATGAAGCCCATTGTCGTTTCCTACGACGCGATGGCCGTCATTGTGAACGAGGCGAACCCGGTCACCAAGCTCACGCTCCGGCAGGTCGAACAGATCTTTGCCGGCGATGTGAAGGACTGGAGCGCCGTCGGCGGCAGCGCCGGCGCGTTCTCGATCTACACCCGGAACACCTCCTCGGGCACCTACCAGGACTGGAAGGACCTCGCGATGAAGAAGCGCGACTACGCCGGGTCGTCCCAGAAGATGGCCGGCAACGAGCAGATCGCGGCCGAAGTGGGAAAAAATCCGAGTGGTGTCGGTTACGTCGGCATCGCTTACACCCACGCTCCCGGTGTCAGGGTGGTCGGGATTGTTTTGAAGGACGGCAAGGTGGTCCTGCCCGCCGTGGAGACGGTGCACGACAAGTCCTATCCCTACGCCCGCCCAAACTTCTTCTATACCAATGGCGAACCAACAGGCCTCGCGGCCCAGTTTGTGGAATATCTCCTGAGCGCGGACGGTCAGGCCATCGTCGCCAAGTCCGGTTTCGTGCCGGTCTCGGCCGGCAAGTAACTGTCGTCCCGCTAGTAGCGCGTCGAACACCGCCCGCAGCCCATGCCCGGACTGCGGGCGGCCTCTTTTGTAACCCAACTGTAACCTGCCTCGTTTGACCGGCCCCACGGCCGGCCCCGATGCTAGGAGCACACTTTCGTCATGTCAGCTATCACAGACGCTTCCAGCGCCGTCCGCCTTTCGACCCGAGAAGTCCTGCTGCGGAAAAAACGCGGCTGGTTCTTTGGGTTGAGCGGTGAACAGGTCGTCCGGACCATCTTCCAGAGCAACGCTGCGATCTCCATCCTGGTGCTGGCGCTGATCACCTTCACCATTTTCCGCGATGCGGTCGGATTCATCCCCATGAATCGGCAGAACCTCGAAGTTTACCGTCTGGCCGGTCTGGAACTGGCCGACCTCCTGCGGGAACAGGTGAAGGACCACAGTGTCATGTCGCGCTACCTCTCCACGCTGCGGCAACTGGAGGCCGCCCGGTTGATCCACCAGCAGGGAATGTCGGTGGAGCAGACCAACACGCAGCTCGCGGCGTTCGATGCCTACGCCGCCCGCTTCGCCGACACCATTGCCGCGCACGAGACCATTCTCGGGACGATGACCGAACTTTGCTCCAGCGTGAAGGAGCGCTACACGGTCGCGGAGGATTTGCGGCAGGCGAAGCAAAACCTGATCGACGGCATCCGCACCGCGCCGCCCGAGCGCGCGGCCATGCTGAAACAGACCGCCGCGGCCATGCAGATCGAGGTCATAGACTTCAAGGCCGAGGTGGCGCCGCTCCTCGCCCTGCGCCCGGAGGTGGTCGCCGCCAACGCCACGCTGGTGGCGGATCTGCGCCGGCTCGCGACACAGCTACCCCCGACCCAGGACCTAGAATTGCAACGCAAGCTGGCCAAGTTTCCCGATTTTATCAGCCGATATATCGGTGAAGTGTTGGCCACCGAGCAGAAGATGTCGGATTGGGATCAGGCCCGGCCCATCGGCGTTTGGGAGTCTTTCAACGCCTTCGCCTTCGGGCGCAACTGGGTGACGGCCAGTTTCTGGCAGGACTGGTATGGCATCATCCCGCTGCTCACGGGCTCGCTGCTCATCTCCTTCCTCGCCCTGCTGCTCGCGATCCCGTTGGGCGTGGCGGCGGCGCTGTATGTGAACCAGGTGGCCCAGCCGCTGGAGCAGAAGATCATCAAGCCTTACATCGAGTTCATCTCGGCCATTCCCAGCGTGGTGCTGGGCTTCTTTGGCATCGCCGTGTTTGGGGAAACACTGCGGCGGGTGTCGCAATCGCCGTGGCTGGACTGGGTGCCCGGTTTCCCGATGCTTGAGCGCCTGACGGCCGGCACGGCCGCCGCACTCCTCGCGCTGATGGCCATTCCCACGATTTTTTCGCTCGCCGAGGACGCGATCAACAATGTGCCGCGCTCCTTCAAGGAGGCTTCGCTCGCACTCGGCGCCACGCGCCTGCAGACCATGGTCCGCATCACCGTCCCGGCCGCGCTCTCCGGGATCATGGCCGCCATCCTGCTCGGTTTCGGCCGCGTCATCGGCGAGACCATGGTCGTGCTGCTGTGCGCGGGCAACCGCATCGAGATCCCCGATTTATCGGCCGGTTTCGGAATCGTCTTCCAGCCAGTGCACACCCTGACCGGCATCATCGCCCAGGAAATGGGCGAGGTGGTCCGCAACAGCATCCACTACCGCGCCCTTTTCATGGTCGGCGCCGTGCTGTTCCTGATTTCACTGCTCATCAACTGGCTGGCGCAGAAAATTGTCCGGCGCTACCGGATCTCCATCGGATGAAACCGACCGCCACGGCCACGGCCATCTTCGGCCGGTCCACGCCCGCCAAACAAGCGGAGCGGGGTGTATTCTGGCTGCTGCGCCTGAGCACCTACTTTGTGCTGTTTTGCGCCGCATTCATCTTCTGGGACATCGGCACCAAGGGCGGGGCGGTGATATTCAAATCCTCGGCTCCGTTCATCAACGTCCCGTTCCTGACCGAGGCCCCCGAGACGCTCAACGTCTTCGCGTTCCGCGGCCAGAAGATGACCCTCGGTGACCGCAAATTCCGCGAGTTCAAGGAACAGCATGCGGCCGAGTTGAAAGACGTCGCCATTGAGACCTACGTCTATTCGGCGGGCGGGATCTTTCCCAATATTGCCGGCACGGTGCTGTTGGTGGTCGGTTCGATCATCATCGCCTTGGTGCTCGGGGTGCTCAGCGCCATTTACCTGAGCGAATATGCGGTCGAAGGTCCGTTCGTCCGCTTCCTTCGGCTCTCCATCGTCAACCTCGCCGGCGTGCCTTCCATCGTCTATGGCTTGTTCGGTTTCGGCATGTTCGTCATCGCGTTCGACTTCGGGGTATCGTTGCTCGCCGGCTGGCTGACCCTGGCCTTCATGGTTCTGCCGGTTATCATCACGGCGTCGGAGGAGGCCCTGAAGGCCGTGCCGCGCGGTTACCGCGAAGGCTCCCTGGCGCTGGGCGCCACGAAACTGCAAGCCATTCTGACCAATGTGTTGCCCTATGCCCTGCCCGGCATCCTCACCTCCTCGGTGCTCTCCATCGCCCGGGTGGCGGGTGAGACCGCCCCGATCATGTTCACCGCCGCGTTTGTCGTCCGCGACGAGCTGCCCTGGCAGGTTCGCGAATGGACCGATTTCTTTTTCCAGGGAGTCATGGCGCTGCCGTATCACATCTACGTCGTCGCCTCCAAGATCCCGCAAAACGAATACACCCGGGACGTGCAATACGGCACGGCCTTCGTGTTCCTCTTCACCGTCGCCGCCATCGCCATGACCGCAGTCATCCTGCGCCAGCGGCTCCGCAAGAAATACCAATGGTAACCACCCTCACTCCCATGCCCGAACCCGTTGCTCCCCCCGCCGCACCCCGCCCGGTGGCCGTAGCCCCTGTGGCCCCGGTCAATCCCGCGGCCCGCGCGGTCATCGAAATCGACGACGTCGATTTCCACTACGGCGCCAGCAAGGCACTGCACGACATCACCCTCAATATCATGGAGCGGCAGGTCACCGCCTTTATCGGACCCTCCGGCTGCGGCAAGAGCACGCTGCTCCGCTGCCTCAACCGCATGAACGACCTGATCGATGGCGCCCGCGTCTCCGCCGGCCAGATCCGGATTGACGGGGTCAACATCAATGACCCGCGGGTGGATGTCATTGAGCTGCGCAAGCGCGTCGGCATGGTTTTCCAGAAATCCAATCCGTTCCCGAAATCCATCTACGAAAACATCACCTATGGCCTGCGCATCCAGGGCCTGAAGCAGAAGGCCCGGCTCGACGAGATCGTCGAGCGCAGCCTGCGCGGCGCGGCCCTGTGGGACGAGGTGAAGGACCGGCTGCATGAGAGCGCCCTGGGTCTGTCGGGTGGCCAGCAACAGCGCATCTGCATCGCCCGCGCCATTGCCGTCGAACCCGAGATCATTTTGATGGACGAACCCTGCTCGGCGCTCGACCCCATCGCCACCGCCAAGGTGGAGGAGTTGATCCACGGGCTGAAGAAGCAGTTCACCATCGTCATTGTGACGCACAATATGCAACAGGCCGCGCGGGTTTCCGACCGCACCGCCTTTTTTTACCTCGGCAAACTCATCGAATATACCGATACCCGCACTATCTTCATGAACCCCGCCAACCCACAGACCGAGGCCTACGTCTCGGGTCGCTTCGGCTGATATTTTTCACAGGAGGAAACTGAGAGAACAGAGATCCAAACTCCCGAATTGAGATTCTTCTCCTGCTTTCCTCCGTTATCTCCTGTAAAACAACAATCCTATGAAAAGATTCTTTGACGCTGAACTCGAGGCCTTCCGTTCCCACCTGTTGCAAATGGGCGAACGCGCCATCGAGCAGACCCGCCTCGCCATGAAAGCCCTCGCGGATGCGGACATCGCCCTCGCGGACAAGGTCATCGCGTCCGATGACGAGCTCGACAAACTGGAGGTCAAGATCGACGACGAGGCCATCCGCTACATGACCTTGCGCGGGCCCGTGGCCTCGGAGTTGCGCCTGATCGTGGTGGGCATGAAGGCGAGTCATGATCTGGAACGGGTGGGGGATGAGGCCACCGGCATCGCGCGCCGTTCGCGCAAGCTCGCCATCGAACCACGTCTGGAACTTTACGCCGACTTGCCGCGCATGGCCAACATCGCACTCGAGATGCTGCGCGACGCCCTCGACTGCTTCGTGCAAGAGGATGAACAGAAGGCACTCAGCGTCATCCGCCGCGATCCGGAGGTGGATAATATCAACCGCCTGCTCTACCGCCGCCTGACCAGCTACATGATCGAGAATCCGGACACGATCGCCCGGGCGCTCGAGCTGATGTTCATTTCCAAGTCCCTTGAACGCATCGCCGACCACGCCACCAACATCGCGGAGGAGATGGTGTTTCTGTCCAAGGGGTTGGACATCCGGCACAGCGACATTGGCAAGCAAACCGAGCTGCCGACCACCGGCTCCCATCCCCCGGCCTGAGTTGCGGGTTTGACGCGACCGCGAAAAACGCGTTTTTGTTGGGCTCAGCGATGAGCACGATCAAGCAGGGCGTTTATCTCGGCACGGACAGCGGCGCGACCACTTCCAAGACGGGCGGCGTGTGGGCGGACGGCAGCGTCATCTCGACCAAGCTCCGGCAAAGCTCGACCAATTCCCAGGCCGGGACCGCCGCCGTGGTGCAGGGCTGGCTGGAGGGCGTCGTGGGATTTCTGGCCGACAACCAGTTGAGCTGGGATCAGGTGAAGGGTGTCGGCCTGGCCCTGCCCGGTCCGTATGACCGCTATGGGGTGCTCGGCCGGTCGCCGAATCTGCCGGCGAGTTTCGCCGGCTGGAATTTTCACGCGGACTACAGCGCGGCGCTCGCGGCCGCCGCCGGTCGCCCGGTGCCGCTGGTGGCCGGCAACGACGGCAACTACGGCGGGGTCGGTGAGGCCCAACGGGTGCGCGGAGCGCACCGTGCCACCGTGCTCATGCTCGCGCCCGGTTCCGGGCTCGGCGTCGCTTATGTGGATGCCAACGGCCTGCCGCTGGAGGGCGACACCCTGAACGGCATGGAGGGCGGCCACATGCCGGCGATCCTGCAGTTGCTCGGCGGCATGAAACCCCTCCGCTGCGGTTGCGGTCGCGACTGGGGCTGTATCGAGCCCTACACCACCATTTCCGGCCTGCCGCAGTTGCTGGAAGCGTTCCTGCCGAAGCACCCCTCGCATCCCTTCCACACCTCGACCGCCCCGCTCAAGGAAAAGGCGCTCTCACTCCGCACCCTGGCGCAGCAGGGCGACCCGCTCGCAGTCGAGATTTTCAATTTCCAGGCCAAGGCGCTCGGCCTGCATATGGCCTCGCTGCTGGTAGCCGTGGATGCCGAATTTGTGGTGATCGGCGGCGGGTTGATCGATCCCGAGTGCACCACGCCCGAGTTTCGCGAGCGCTACCTGCGCATCATCCGGGAATCGGCTCTGCCCTATCTCTGGCCGCAGCAGCGGGCGAAGCTCAAGGTCGTGCCGGCGACACTCGGGGAGCTATCGCAGGCTATCGGCGCGGCGCTGGTTGCCCTTTACTCCACTCAAGCCCGGGGCTGAAGGGCCGGCTTACTTGTAGCCGAGCGCCACGCAGAGCCGCTCGGTCAGATAACCGATCAGGCCACAGACGGGCAGAGTGAAAACCCAGGCCCAGAGAATGCGCTCAACCACGGTCCACTTGACGGCGCCGAAGCGCTTGACGGCGCCCACGCCCATGATGGAAGTGGAGATGGCGTGGGTGGTGGAGAGAGGAATACCCAGCGTGGAGGCAAAATGGATGATGAGAGCGGCGGTGGTCTCGGCGGCAAAGCCATGCACCGGCTGGAGCTTGACCATCTTGTGACCCATGGTGCGGATGATGCGCCACCCACCGGCGGCGGTGCCGGCCGCCATGACGATGGCGCAGATGATCACGACCCATTGGTCCACCTTGAATTCCGGGGTGCGCAGGAAAGAGGCCCAGGCGGGCAGGGCGTCGAAGGCACCTGACTTGGTGCCGGTGAACAGGGCGAGGGCGATAATGCCCATCGTCTTTTGCGCGTCGTTGGAGCCGTGGCTGTGCGCCATGAGCCCGGCGCTGACGAGCTGGAGCTTGCCGAAAACGTTGTTCACAATGCGCGGGGTGAGCCGGTGGATGAATATTGTCAGCAGAAACATCAAGAAGGCGCCGCCAAAGAAACCGACGAGGGGTGAAGTAATCATGGGCAGGACGACCTTGGGCCAGAGGCCGGCGGTCGCGCCCTTGGCGTCCGTCGAGGCCCAGTGCAGCACGTTCCAGTCGCCATTGGCCGAGGCCAGCGCGGCGCCACAGAGGCCGCCGATGAGCGCATGGCTGGAGCTGGAAGGCAGGCCGAACCACCAAGTCACGAGATTCCAGATGATCGCGCCGATCAGACCCGAGAAGATCGTGACCATCGTGACGACGTTAGTGTCGACCAGACCCTTGCCGATCGTGCTGGCGACGGCGGTGCCCATCAGCGCGCCGACGAGATTGAAGACGGCGGCGAGCGCGATGGCCTGGCGGGGCGTCAACACCTTGGTCGAGACGACTGTGGCGATGGCGTTGGCGGCGTCGTGAAAGCCGTTGATATACTCGAAGACCAGCGCCGTCAGGAGGACGATCAGGAAAATGGTCATGGGGCTCGGCGGCGAAGGGCGGTCGGGCTCAGGAGTATTTCAGCATGATCATGAAGACCACCTGGCCGGCATCGCGCGCCCGGTCGACCGCGGTTTCCACCAAATCGTAGAGCTCCATGAGAATGAAAACTTCCTTGGCGTCGTAGGGGCCGTTGTAGAGGTCCTTGACCAGGGCGAGCATGACTTTGTCGGCCTCCCCCTCGGCGAACTGGAGCCTGGCATGGTGGTCGGTGATGCGCTCGACTTGCGTGCCGTTGCGGAGCTGCTTGACCATCGCGACGACCGACTCCACCGCCTGCTCCAGCAATACGACCTGCTTCTGGAGGCTTTCGCGCGGCACACGGGCCGGGCAGATGGTGAGGCGCTCGACGATTTTCTCGACCGTCTTGGGGATGCGGTAGAGGGCGAGGGAGAGCGCCTCGATGTCCTCGCGCTCAAGCGGGGTGACGAAGGTCTTGCAGAGTTCCTCGGTGATTTCCTGGGTGATGCGCTTGTCCTTGCGGCGGGTCTGGATGATGTCGTGGATGTTGGTTGCCCCGAGGGTGCCGTCGTTGCCGAGGATCTTGACGAGCAGGTCGGTGCTGACCCGGGCTTCCTCGGCGCTGGCCTCGAGGAGGTCGTAGAACTTTTCTTCGCGGCCCATTAACTTCTTGAAGGAAATCATACCTTAAATCGGATACCCGAAGCAGGAGTGGTGGCGAGTGATCTTTTACCAAAATAACGGCACGATCATTTTGAGGGGGCGGCGGTGGGGGCTTGCGCCTGTTCTCCAGAGGTCAAGATCCGGTGGCCGCCGTCTAAAGAAGGATTTGACAGAAGCTGGGTGCTCATGGACTTTCTCGGCCCTTCACGGCGGCCATAGCTCAGCTGGTTAGAGCACAAGATTGTGATTCTTGGGGTCGCGGGTTCGAATCCCGTTGGCCGCCCCATTTAAAATGCCACCAATGTCGACTCCTTCGTCTCAATCATTTCTCCGGTTGGCATTCGGGATGAGAACACGCGAAGGGGGTTTGTGGAGCGAAGCGGAATGGCAAAGCCCCGCGGGCTTTGGGGCGCAGCCCCGAACGCAGTGAGTCAATCCCGTTGGCCGCCCCACTTTCCCCATGATCCACCGGTCTAATCGCGGAGTTACCTGATGACGCACTGCCGCTTCCTGACCTTTAATGTGGCGCACGGCCGGGGTCCCCTGCCGGTGCATCAGAGCCTGCGTTCGGTGGTCAAGATCCGCAGCAACCTGCTCAAGATCGCCGCGCTCATCAAGAAGCTGAAGGTGGACCTCGTGGCCGTGCAGGAGATCGACGAGAACTCGCGCTGGAACGGGAGCTACAACCACCTGACCTTCCTGAGCGAGCATTGCGGGCTGCCTTTCTCCGCGATGGGCCTGACCAACGTGCGCGGCGGGCGCTATCCGCTGAATTACGGCAACGGCGTGCTCTCGCGCTGGCCCATCATGCATGCCGAGACCACCACCTTCGGCCGGAGCCAGCTGGGCGACAAGGGATTCCTGTTCGCCGAAGTCGAAGTGGCGGCCAGCCGGCGGCTGCCGTTGATCAACCTGCATCTCCATCATGCCTCGCGGAAACAGCGCCTGCTGCAGGCGGGCGTTCTGATGAAATTCATGGCCGAGCGCGCCAAAACTCGCGGCGCACACTGGGTGGCCCCGCCGATCCTGTGCGGTGACTTCAACAACCCGGCACACGCGCCCGACGCCACTGCGATGCTGCTGGGTTATTGCGAGGAGACCAACAACTACACGCTGCTGCCAAAAACCGGGCGCACTTTCCCCGCCGCGCTGCCCGCCCGGGCCCTCGATTTCGTCCTGCTCCCCCAGCAGTGCCGCCCGGTGCACGCCGAGGTGGTGCGCACTTATCTGTCCGACCATCGGCCGGTGCTGGTGGAATTTGAGCTTATTCCGGGGGAGCGGTAATTTTCGCTCGACCCGCGCCGCGGGAGTTTGGACTCTTGGTTTTTCATGGACCGCATTGCCCAGGCCTTCGCCCGCACCCGTCGCGAGAAACGCGCCGCATTCGTGGCTTATCTGTGCGCCGGTGATCCGGATTTCGACACTTCGCTGGCGGCCTGCCGCGCCGTGCTGGACGCCGGGGCCGACGTGTTGGAACTCGGCGTGCCGTTTTCCGACCCGCTCGCCGACGGCCTGACCAACCAGCTCGCCGCGCAGCGCGCCCTCGAGGGCGGCATGACGGCCGCCCGGGTCTTTGAGCTGGTCCGCCGCATCCGGGAAAAGAGCCAGGTGCCGATCGTCTTCTACACCTACTACAATCTGGTTTTTTCAAATGGCGTGGAAAATTACGTGCACGCCGCCCAGGAAGCCGGCGTCGACGGCCTGCTCACGCTCGACCTGCCGCCGGAGGAGGCCGATGAGCTTCTGGCGGCGTGCGCCAGGCATGACCTCAAGACGATCTTTATCGTGGCGCCCACCACGCCCGCCAGCCGCTTGCCGCAGATCGGGGCCGCCGCGACCGGCTTTATCTACTACGTGTCGCGCGAGGGCGTGACCGGGGTGCGCGACCAGGTGGCGGCCAACATCCCCGAGGCCGTCGCCCGTATCCGGCAGCACACGACGTTGCCCGTGGCGGTCGGATTTGGCCTTTCCACGCCGGAGCAGGTGAAGCAAGTGGCGCGCAGCGCCGACGGCGTGGTCGTGGGCAGCGCGCTGGTCAACGTCATCAAGGACAATCTCGACAACCGGGCCGGTTTGCCGGCACGTTTGCGCATCGCCGCGGCCGAGCTGGTCGCCGGTGCCGCCTGATCCATGCCCACGCTGCCCCCGCCCAAAGCCCGGAAGCTCCTGCTGATCGATGACGATGACCGGCAGGAGCACCTGCTGAAATTGCAGCTGGCCAAGTTCCGCCGGGAGCAATTTGAACTCGAGTATGCGCCGACCTACGAGGTCGGTCTGAAGAAACTGGTGAGCGGCAACTACGCCGTGTGCCTGCTTGATTTTCACCTGGGGGAGCGGGATGGGCTGGAGCTGCTGCGGGAATCACGGATCGCCGGGTGCGACACCCCGGTGTTCATCCTCACCGCCGACGACAGTGACGAGGTGGACATCGCCGCAATGGAAGCCGGCGCGGTGGATTACCTGGTCAAGGCCACGCTCAATCCCCGCGTGCTGGAACGCTCCATCCGCTATGCCCTCAAGCTCGGGGAGACGCTCAAGCAACTGCGTCAGCTCGCCCAGCGCGACGAGCTCACCCGGCTGCTCAACCGCCGCGAGTTTCAGCGCATCCTCACGGAGGAATGGGATCGCAGCGTGCGGTTCAAGCGGCCTTTCGCCCTCGTGATGGTGGATATTGATTTCTTCAAGAAGATCAACGACACGCACGGCCATCAGGCGGGCGATGAGGTGCTGCGTCATGTGGCCAGCCTGCTCGCCGGGCAGGTGCGCACGGTGGACCGGGTGGCCCGCTACGGTGGCGAGGAATTTGCCCTCGTCATGATCGAGACCGACAGTAAAAACGCGGCGGAACACATGAAGCGGCTCGGCTTGCTGCTGGCCGATCTCCCCTGCATCTTGGCCGACAAGAATCTAACCATCGAAGTCACCCTCAGTGCAGGTGTGGCCGACAGCCTGCAGGGCGCGACCAGCGCCGCCGGCCTGGTGGAGATGGCGGACAAGGCCCTCTACGCGGCCAAGAAGGGCGGGCGCAACCGCATCGTAATGGCCGACGGCACTGTGATTCCATTCAAGTCCGATTAATCGTCCGCCCGGGCGGTGGCGACCGGCGCCATGATGCGGAGGCTTTTGGGTTTGAGGGTGATCTCCAGCTTGGCGGTGGTCGCGCGCGGCTCGCCGTCGGTGTGAATCCAGCCGGGCTTGGTGCGCTCGATGACGAATTCCGCGCCACTGAAACGCGTGACGGCCTTGAGTTGGTCGAAAGTGTCGGTGCCGAGCCGGTAGAGCATGCCGCACGCGCCGATAAAACCGACTTGGGGCACGCTGATCAGCTCGAAGCGGCCATCGTCGAGCTTAGCGTTGGGTGCGACGCGGGCATCGTTGCCGTATTGGTCGGAGTTCATGACCGCGAGGGTAAAGGCGTCGACCTCGGCTGTGCCCCCGGGGTGGCGGATGATGCAGCGCTCGGCCCGGTGGGCAAAGAACGAGGGGATGCCGACGCGGATGTAGCCGGCGAGACCACGGTTGGTCTGGCGGCTGAAACGCACGGCGATGTCCGCCTCGAAGCCGAGCCCCATGGCGTTGAAGAACGCGAAGCCGTTGACCAGGCCGGTGTCGATGGGCAGCGCCCGGCCTTCGAGCAGGGTGCGGAACGCCCCTTGGCCGGGCTGGCGGATGCCGAGGTGCCGGCCGAGGCCGTTGCCCGATCCGCACGGGATGAGGCCGAAGACCGCCGGTGTGTCCACCAGGGCCGTGGCCACCTCGTTCATCGTGCCATCGCCACCGATGGCCACGACCAGCCCGCAACCGTCGCGCACGGCCTCGGCCGCCAGTTCGGTGGCGTGGTGCGGCCGCTCCGTGCTCACAACGGTGGCGTCGAGCCCCCGCTCCTTGATGAAAGCCCCCGCCTGGTCGCGCAGATAGGGATTGCGGCGGTTGCGGCCGGAGCAGGGGTTGTAGATGAAACGGGCTTTCAAGACGGAGTCCGTGAGGAAAGCGGTGGAAGGCTCTGATTGCACGGATTTTTCTTGTGACAATACCGGCTCACTCGATTGCAGTGATGCCATGAAGCGCGTCCTTCACATCCTCACCGGTTGCACGGCGGTCGGCAAGACCGAGCTGGCCTTGCGCTGGGCGGAAGCCAATGACTCCGAGCTCGTCTCGTGCGACTCGCTGCTGTTTTATCGCGGGGCTGACATCGGCACCGCCAAGCCGACCAAAGCCCAACTGGGCCGGGTGCCACACCACCTGCTTGACTGCTGCGACCTCACCGAGCGGATGGATGTAACGTATTACGTTACAAAAGCCCGGGTCGCGATTGATGACATCTTGCGCCGCGGACGGCGGGTGCTGGTGGTGGGTGGCAGTGGATTTTATCTGAAATCGTATTTCGCCCCGGTGGCGGACGAAGTGGCGGTCCCCGCCGGATTGCGCGAAGAACTGCGCCACCGGTTGGAAGCAGTGGGACTCGCCGCGCTGGTCGCCGAACTGGGCCGACTGAACCCCGTCGGGCTGGGCGCGCTGGATGTGCAGAATCCGCGCCGGGTGCTGCGTGCGCTGGAACGCTGTCGCGCTTCGGGCCGGACGCTCGCGGCGTTGCAGGCGGACTTCGACGCGCAGCCGCCGCCGTTTGCGGACTGCGTTGTGCAACTGTGTGAACTTGTCCGCGAGCCGACTGACTTGGATGCGCGGATCGCGCAACGCGTCACGGCAATGCTGGCGGCCGGACTGGTCACAGAGGTGCGCGGGCTGTTGTCGCAGGGACTGAAGGATAATCCAAGTGCGGCGCAAGCCATCGGCTATCGCGAGACGATTGATTGCATCGAAGGCCGTCTGCCGGAGGCGGAGCTGGCCGCCGCCATTGTGAAGAACACCCGGGCCCTGGTGAAGAAGCAGCGAACCTGGTTCAAGACCCAGCTGCCGATGCACCGGCAAGTCGCGGCCGCGACCATTCAGGTGCCAGAACTCTTCATTTGACCCGCCGGTTCCCCCGGCTGATGTCAACTATTAGTTGACATAAGCCGGGGGGTGCTGGGGCAACTGGCGCACGAGCAGCGTCAGGCCGAGTGAGAATATCCCGCCCATGAGGGTCATCCCAACAAGGATGGTGATGATCAAACCGGCGGGCGTGTAGGCGCTGCGATAGAGGGTGATCTTATCCTGGATCGCCGTTTCCGCCAGTTGTTGCGCCCGCCATTGCGTGACTTTCAATTCCAGCGCTTGATCTATCCAGGTGGGATTGATGAAGTGGCTGTAGGTAACCAGAAAACTATAGACGAGCAGGGCGGCAAGGAACGAGGCCAGGACACCCGACCCGATGCCGGAACCAAGACTGAGCCGCCCATCATAGAGCGCGGCACGCTTGGTGCGGAGCAGCAGAAACAGAGCGGTCAGCGGAATCAGGTTGGAGAGGAACCCGCTGTAGGCCCCGATCTCGGGCCGCGTGCTGTGAAAACCGAGCCAATACTCCACCGCGATCCACAGGCAGACGCCCGTGCCGCTGAGCAGGCCATATATGAACTCCGGTTTCATGCGGCCAGCAAAGTTGGCCGGCGCAATTAGTCCACCAAAAGCCGGCCGCCGACGGGTGCGAACTTGGCCGTGAAATGGCGGAGTTGTTCGGGCGCCTCGGTCAGTTTCACGCCGCGCAGGCGGTCGCGCAGGCCATGGACGTGCAGCAGCACTTCGGCGAGGTAATCCACATGGCTTTGGGTGTAGACCCGCCGGGGGAAGGCGAGGCGGACGAGTTCCATCGGCGCGGGTTTTTCCGTGCCGTCGGGCTGGCGGCCAAACATGACCGAGCCAATCTCCACCGAGCGCACGCCACCTTCAAGGTAGAGTGCCAGCGACAGGGCCCAGGCGGGAAACTCGTGCGGCGGGATGTGCGGCAACATGGCCTTGGCGTCGATGTAGATGGCGTGGCCGCCCGGGGGCTGGACAATCGGCACGCCGGCGACCGTGAGCTTGTCGCCCAGATACGCGACGGAAGCGATGCGATAGCGCAGGTAGTCCTCGTCGAGCACCTCCTTGATGCCGACGGCGAGCGCCTCGAGATCGTAGCCCGCGAGCCCGCCGTAGGTGGGGAAGCCCTCGGTGAGGATGAGGTTGTTGCGACACTTGGCGGCGAGGGCATCATTGTTGAGTGCGAGGAAACCGCCAATGTTCACCAGGCCGTCCTTCTTGGCCGACATGGTGCAGCCGGCCGCGCAATCGAACGCCTCGCGCGCGATGGCGGCGGGGGTGCGGCCGCCCTGGCCGGCTTCGCGCTGCTTGATGAACCAGGCGTTCTCGGCGAAGCGGCAGGCGTCGAGGATGAGGGGAATTCCATGGGCCTTGCACAGCGCCGAGGCGGCGTGGATATTGGCCAGACTGACCGGCTGGCCGCCGCCGGAGTTATTCGTGATGGTGATCATCGCGAACGGCACCCGGCCCTTTTGCTCGGTGAGGCAGCGCTCCAAGGCGACGAGGTCGATGTTGCCCTTGAAGGGCGCGACCAATGACGGTTGGGTGCCTTCGGCGCAGCGCAAATCCAGCGCGGTGGCGCCGATGGCCTCGAGGTTGGCGCGCGTGGTGTCGAAATGGGTGTTGCTCGGCACGATGTCACCGGGCTTGCAGGCGCTCGTGAACAGGATGCGCTCGGCCGCCCGGCCCTGGTGGGTCGGGATGATGTGGCGGTAGCCGGTCACATCGCGCACCGCCGTTTCAAAACGGAAGAACGAGCGCGCGCCGGCGTAGGACTCGTCGCCTTGCATCATGCCGGCCCACTGGGCGGAGGACATCGCGCCGGTGCCGGAGTCAGTCAACAGGTCGATGATGACATCCTCGGCCCGGAGGAGAAAGAGATTGAGGTGGGCGGCCTCGAGGGCGGCGGCGCGCTGTTCGCGGGTGGTGAAGCGGATGGGCTCGACCGTCTTGATCCGGAAAGGCTCGATGATGGTCTGGAACTGCATAGGCGGCGGGGTGGACAAAGGAAAACCCCTGCCGCCACGAGGCGACAAGGGTTTAATCGTAGGCCGAAAGGTGTAAGCCGGCCTCAGGGCAGCGTGACCGAGTAGCGCTGCAGGGAACTGCCCTCGATGCGGTGCAGCGCAGTGATCGCGCCCTGCAGGCTGACCTTGGCCTGGAGCTCGCTGATGCGAGCGGCTTCGAGATCATCCTGGGCCTGCAGCACGCGGCGGCTGGTGGATTGGCCGGCATCGAATTTGGCCTTTTCGAGTTCGTATTGCTGCTCGCTGAGTTTGGCGGCGAAAGTGGCGATCCTGACGCTCTCGAGATTCGTCTCGACCGAACGGACGGCACTGCGGACCTGGACCTCGATGCTTTGCTCCAGCTGCTTCAGCCGGACCTGTTCACGGTTGAGGGTGGCGAGGCTCTGGCGTTCCCGGGCCTTGCCGGCCGATCGGCCCCAGGGATAATTGAAGGCGAAGTCGACCTGCCACGAGTGGCTTTGGCGATCGAGGGCGTCGCTGAAGGCGTCCTGCCCGCTGCCGTTGGTGCCGTTGAGGCCGAGGGCGGCGCCGACGGTGAGGTCGGGCTTGGCGGCGTCTTTGGCGAGTTTCAGGTCGAGCTTGAACTGGTCGATGGCGGCTTGGGCCGAAAGGTAGTCGGGCTGGTTTTGCTTCGCCATCTGGTAGGAAGAGGCGAAGACCGGCGTGGCCTCGACCGTCTCGGAGAGACGGACCGGGCCGAGGACTTCATCGAGCTCGAACTGCCCGATGAGCGCGAGGAGGGCGTCCTGCCGGTCCTGCACGGCCTGCTCGGCAAGGATGACATTGCGGCGGGCGTTGGCGACGCCGACCTCGGCGGTCAGCACGTCGAGGTTGGTGGCAACTCCCGTGTCGCGGCGGATCTTGGCTTCCTCAAAAAGCCGGTTGGCGAGGTTGAAGGAAAAGTTGCGGACCGCCAATTGCTCGCGCGCAAAGGCAAGGTTGTAGTAGGCGTTCTCGGTGCTCTGGATGACGAGCAGGGCGGTGGTCTGGTAATCGAGCTTGGAGCGCTGCAGGCCGATCTCGGCGCGCTCGATGCCGGCCCGATTCACTTCGGTGCCGAAGCCGCTGAGCAGGGACTGGCGCACGGAGAGCGTCAGGTCGGCGTCGTAGGCGGGATTGAGCGTGCTGAGGGCTGGATTGGAGGAACTGCGGTTGAGCCGGCTGCTGGCGCTGAGGGTGGTGCCGCTGTAGAGTTTCTGCGTGACCCCGCCGCGCAGGTCGGAGGTTTTGCTAGCGAAGCCCGGGCTGTTGTTCTCGCCGGTGGAACCGGTGACGGAAAGCTGGGGTTCATAGCCACCCTTGGCGACGGTGATGCTGTCCTGGGCGATGGCGGGGCCGTAACGGTCGATCTCGAGGTCGAAATTTTTCTGCAAAGCGCGCGCGATGCACTGGGCGAGGGTGAGCTCGGGTGTCGCGGGTTTGGCGGCGGGCGCGCTGTCTTGGGCAGGAGTGTTCGAACAGGCCAGCAGGGTGGCCAGAGTGGCGGCAAGGAAACGACGGGAGTTCATGGTGAAAGTGAGGTGGGCGACTGCGTTAGAACACGCGAAATCGGGCAAAAGTTTAAGCTTTTTGTGACGGTGGTGTTGCCGGAGTGGTTTCAGGAAAGAAAATGCCACCGCGAGGGCGGTGGCACGTGGGTAATGGGCGGGTGGCGTTAAGACGTGATAAGCGGCCGGTCAAGGGCTTCAAGGTTGGGGCGTGGCCGGTTCGGATTTCTTGAGTTCACGTTCGACGAGTTCCCCGAGATAGGTGCTGCCGTTGTTGGCGGCGGTCCGGAGCATCATTTGCTGCTGAAGCTCGGCATAGCGCGGATTGGCCGTCGAGAGATCGGGCTGTTTTTTCTCCTGAGCATAGACGAGGTATCCCTTCGCGGCGTCGGCGGCCATCTCGGCGACCTGGCCGGCCTCAAGGCCTTGGAGGGCGCCGAAAGCCTGATAGGGCATCTCCTGCGGGGGCTGACGGAAGGTGAAGCCGGAATAGCTTTTGACCTCAAGCTTCTCAGCGGCGGCGGCGGCGGCAAAATTGACGGGAGCGGTCTTGGCCGCGGCCGCGAGCTGGGTGCGCAGAGCCTGGCCGCGGGCGATGAAGAGTTTGCGCTTTTCGCCGTCCTGGTAGTCGGCAAGCACGCGTTCGCGCACCTCGGTGAAGAGCGGCTTGTAGGCGGGCAGGCTCTCGTTCCAGAGCAGGATGACGAAGCTGTCGGGCGTGGGCAAAGGGTCGGAGAAATGGCGTTCCGGGCTGAGGCGCAAGATCTGCTCGGCGTAGTTGGCGAGCCATGGCATATCAGCCGGAGGATTGTCCGGGGCGAAGGGGGCGACGGTTTTGGCGGGGTGGCGTTGCTCGGCCAGAAAGGCGGTCAACTCGGACGAGTTGGCCGCGAGTTTGCGCTCAAAGATGGCGGTGGCGAGATCGTTGGCGGCTTTGGAGGCGCCGCGGGCCCCGACGGCTTCCTTCAAGGAGGCTTCCACTTGGGTTCGGACTTTTGGGAAGCTGTCCGCCGTGGCAGTGGGGGCGATCGCAGGCTTGTCGTCTTTTTTGCCGGCGTCGGCCGGGGCCGGGAAGCGGGCGGGGTTGGAGTTGTAGAAGGCGCGGAGCTCGGCCTCGCTGGGGGCGACAGGCGGGAGATAATCAGCACCCTTGAACTCGACGAGGCTCAGGCGAGGGCGGGCCGGGACATCGTAGCGGAAGGCGTTGTCGGCCTGGAATTTTTTCAGCATGTCCTCGGTCGGGTTGAGCGCGGGGTTGAAGCTGGCATAGTCGAGCGTGGCGACTTGGACGGTCCAGGTGGAGTCGGCCAGGATGAGCTGCTGCTTGACATCGTGGGGCAGGACATAACCCGGGCCACCGACGAGCTTGGCCAACGCCTCGAGGCGCACGTCGTCACGGAGGATGCGGTTGATGTCGGCCCCGGTGAGATCGTTGCGGGTCTTGAGGGAGTCGGCGAACTGGGTGTAGCGGGCCTGGTCGAACTGGCCCTGCTCGTTCTGGAAGGCGCGGAGGGTGGCGACCGCCTTGGCAACTTGATCGGCACTGGGGACCGGGAGATGGAGCTCATCAGCGAGCGCCAGGCCGGCGATGCGCTGCAGGGAATATTGCTGGATCTGGTCGCCTTGCAGGGCGTCGTAGCCGGCCTTGAGACGGATGCTCCAGGTGCCGTCAGAAAAGATGCGGCGCGTCTGGTCGGAATTGCCGAGGTTGTAGCCGAAGAAAGGGCGCTCGAGGAGCTTGCTGGCGCCCTTGCCGCCGCCCGTGCCGCCAGACGCGCTGTAGATGAACACCATGGGCAGGGCCACGGCAATCAGGATGACGGCGAACACGAGGCGAAAGTGCTTCTGAAAGTAGCGTTGAATCCAGGAAATCATGAGGGAAAGGGGCTGAACCTAGAAATGGAGGTGCCGCTGTCAACAGGCGAACTGGGCCCGGGCCAGGGGACCGGAATCAAGTGGGGTTGCCGGTCAATGCAGCGGGTTTACGGCACGGAATGTCGCCCAGCCTTACTCTTTCACCGGGAAGGGGGCGTAAGTCTTGCTGGGCTCCATTTGGCCGATGAGGTCGTCGAGGGTTTGACCACCCAGGGCGGCGGGCAGGGCCTGGGCGAGGCGCTGGTGATAGTGCGCCAGGACCGGGTCAACATTGTCGAGCAGGGCCCCCGCGGGGGCTTCGCCGTAGTTTTCGAATTCGCGGCGAAATTCGTCGAGCGTGATTTGATCGAGCGGCCGGGCGGGCTGGTAGCGGGAGTCGTTGGGATCGGCCCCGTCGGCGGGGGGCAGCTCGGTGATGAGTTTGAGGTCGCAGAGGCGGTTGAGGCTCTCGTTGAGAATCTGCGAGGGGACCCGGATCAGCGTCGACAAATCGCTGACGGCGTAGGGGGGGGCGACCACCTTGAAGCGGCGGGCGATGAGCAACAGGACGACCAATGACATGCTCTCGCGGGTGACATGGTTCAGGCTGTGCCAGGCGGTCTGGCTGCTGCGGTAACGGACGTTCTGCACCGCGTAGGTGATCTGGCCGCCGACGAGCACAAAGAACCAGAAGATGTAGAGACCGATCATCAGGATCGGCACGATACTGACCGAGCCGTAGAGGCTTTTCGACAGGACGACGCGCTTGAAATACAGGAAGGCCAGATAGTTGTTGAGAAAGAGCAGGGCGGTGACGATGACCGCCCCCAGGACGGCGGCGGGCCAGCGCACGCGGGTGTGCGGCACGAGCCGGTAGAACAGCGTCAGGATGGACACGAGCAGGAGAACGGAGCCCGACGGCAGCATCCAGACGAACAGGTCCTTCAATTGGGCCCCGAGGGGGATTTTCTCGAAAAAGACATTCAGGAACGCGCCGGCCGAGAGCAAGGTGAGTGAGGTGAAGAAGAGCAGGGCGCTGAGCGTGATGACGCTCCAGTAATAGATAATACGCGCCATCCAGCTGCGCCCACGGCGCACGCCCCAGATATCATTGAAGGTATTCTCAATCGTCGTGAAGAGGCCGATCACGATGACAAAGAGGGTGAGGATGCCGATCAGGCCGGCGGTGCCGGAGCGGGAACTGGTGATGAAATTGCTGATGAGCTGCACCATTTCCGGCGTGGCCGCGGGGAGCGCCGGGTCGGACTGCTGATCTTGCGGGCCGGCCCGGTCGTATTGGGCCACCTGGGGCGCGATGAAGCTGATGACGCGGTTGACCGCCTGGGCCGCGAAGGCGGGGTCCTGATTGCCGAGGGCGAAACCGGAAATGAGGACCGCGATAGCCACCAGCGGGCCGAGGGCGAGCAATGAGCTGTAACTGAGTGCGGCGGCGCGGATGGCCACATGCATCTCATGCAGGCCCGAGAGCGTGATTGAGATGACCCGCAGCAGCGCGAAGAGCCGGCTTTTCAGCGAATGGTCGCGGATGAGACCGGCCGCCCAGATGTCATGGGTCCAGAGTTGCCGGAGCTGGGCCAGAAGCGAAGGCAGCGGCATCGGCGGAACTGGGCGCGCGGGGGCGCCCTCAAGCGTAGGACAGGGTGGCGAGCATCGCCATGCCGCCCAAGCCGACCAGCGCCGCCACGGCGAGCGGGATAATGCTCAGGAAGATCGTGCAGAAATAAAGCCCGGTCGAGCCGGCCGCCACCGCGATCATGGGTGTGAGCTGTCCTTGGGTCATGAACAGGAAGCCGAGAAATCCCAGGCCGAACACCGCGCGGAAGCGCACAAAGGGATAGATCGTGATCACTCCGAGGAGGAGGAGCAGGCCGATAAAGGCATCAACCACGCCGAGGTAGACGAACGGTTTGTCGGCCAGCTTGGCAAAATCCAAGGCGATGAGCAGATCGATGCTGGGCAGGATGAGCGCGACGGCGCTGAGCAGGGAGATGATGGCGGCGGAACGCGTGCCCCAGGCGGCGGCCTTCATCATCAGCTCGGACTTGTCCATCTTCCCCTTGGTCTCGTCCGTCTTGCCCTCGGCGGCCGCGAGGAATTCCTGCACCGTGATGGCCGGGGCGCTGGCGGATTTTTCCTCGTTGACGGAGACAAATTCCTTCTGCTTGAACCCCATCTTCTTTTTCTCGGGCCAGAGCGCCGCCTTCAGCTGGGGACTTGAGCCGAGTTGCAGCCATTGCTCCGTGGCGGCGTCGAAGTAGTAGGTTTCCTGGCTGATGCCCTTGGCGGGGTCGTCGCTCTCACAGAGCGAACGGAGCTGCTCCAGGGAGAAAGGGCCGCGCGCTTCGGTATCGTTGGCGCCGCGGACGTAGTATTCCGGGCCGGTAGGTTCTGAGGTGCCGCCTGACATAGTGCGCTCATGTTGCGACCCGGGCAGGGCGCGGCAAGAGCGAAGTAGGTGCCTCGCCGTTGCTGGCTACTGCCAGCCCGGTGTTTGTCCAGGCCAGCCGCCGGGCAAATTACATCCGCTCCAAGTCGGTGCGCAGACCCAGCACGTGCAGGCCAGCCTCGAGCTCGATCAGGGTGCGGTGGCACAGCAGCAGGCGCCGGGCGCGCACGGCCGGGTCGTCCACGATGACCTTGTCGGCGGCGTAGAAAGTGCTGAATTCGCCGGCGAGTTCGTAGAGATGGAGGCAGAGGAAATGCGGCCGCAGGGTGTGGGTGGCGAGCTGCACGGCGTCGGAGAACTTCACGAGTTTGCGGGCGAGGGCCAGTTCCTGCGGAGTCTCTGGCGCAGTCGCGCCCATGACCGGCGGGGTCGTGGGGTCGAATCCGGCCTTGCGGAACAGGCTCCTGATGCGCGCGACCGCATAGAGCAGGTAGGCGGCGGTGTTGCCCTCCAGCGAGATCATCTTATCCCACGCGAACACATAATCGCTGGAGCGGTTCTGGGAGAGATCAGCGTATTGCACGGAAGCGACCCCGACGATGTCGGCGATGGCCCGGCGCTCGGCTTCGGGGAAGTCGGGGCTTTTGCTGGAGACGAGTTGGTAGGAGCGCTCTTGCGCCTCGTCGAGGAGGGCCTTCAGGCGGATGCTGCCGCCATCGCGGGTCTGCAACGCCTTGCCGTCCGCGCCGTTGACGGAGCCGAACGTCACATGGTGCAGCTCGGGCAGGCGGTAGTTTTTTGCCGCGAACCATTTCCGGACAGTGAGATAAAGCTGCTCGAAGTGATCGGCCTGGCGGAAGTCGGTGACGACGATGATGCCGTCCACCTTGAAATGCTCGGCGCGATAAAGTGCCGTCGCGAGGTCACTCGAGGCGTAATTGGCGGCGCCGTCCTTCTTGCGGATGATGAAGGGCTGCTGGGCGAAGCGCGGATGTTCCAAGTGGAAGACCACCAGCGCGCCTTCGCTCGGCTGCGCCAGGTTTGTCGCGGTGAGTTCGCGGTAGATCCGCTCGACCTTGTCGTTGTAGAAGCTCTCGCCGAGCATGACATCGAATTTGATCCCGAGGTGGTCGTAGATGATCTGGAAGGCCGCGAGGGAGGCATCGTTGATTTTTTTCCAGATGGCGAAATTCTCCGCGTCGCCCGCCTGAAGCTTGACGAGTTCCTGCTGCGCTGCGGTGAGCACGGCGGCATCAGCCTCGGCCGCCGTGTTGCCGAGTTTGTAGAGTCGTTCGAACTCCTCGAGCGGTTCGGTGGCCAGAGCGGTGGCGTTGAGGTGGCGCTTGTAGGCCCAGATCAGCTTGCCGAATTGGGTGCCCCAGTCGCCGATGTGGTTGTCGCGAATGACTTTCGCCCCGTTGAAAGCAAGCAGGCGGCAGATGGCCTCGCCAATGACCGCCGAGCGCAGGTGGCCGACGTGCATTTGCTTGGCCGTGTTGGGCGACGAATAATCCACAATCCAAGTCTGGCCGCGGCGGGCGCTGGCGGCTCCGGTTTGAATGTGATCCTCGGAATCATAGGTTTGCAGCCAGGCGAGCAACGCGTCGGGCTTGAGGCGAAAGTTGATGAAGCCCGGTCCAGCGAGGGAAATGTCAAAATGCGTCTTCAACGCTTCCAATTGCTCGACAATTTGCGCGCCGAGCACGCGGGGGTTTTGCTTTTCGCGTTTGGCGAAGGCCAGAGCGCCATTGGCCTGATAATCACCGTTGAGCGGGTCCGCCACCCGCACTTCAGGTTCAAAGCCCCGGTCGGCCAAACCAAGCCGGGTCGCGGCGGCCCGGACCGCCCTGTCGATATGGCTGGATACGTTGAAGGGGAGGGACATCTTCTGATTGAGGAATTGCGCTTGGCTTTGAGCAAGAAGGATTTTGGTGAATTGACTCGGCCATGTCGGCGTGATTTCCGGCTGCTATTAACCGGGGAATAATTGCCGGTCGTTGGGCCATTTTAGTCTCGACAAAATCGGCAAAACTCTTTGCCTTCACGAGCTTTGCGCCACACGGCGCCATCCCTCCCGACACCCACAGTGACTTCCATGAGAAAACGTCCCATTCCCACGCGCCGGTTCATCAAGCCGTCGTTTACTTCATTGATTGAGAAGAAACGCGACGGGCAGGAATTTACGCAGGAGGAAATCCGCTATATCATCGACTCCACGCTGGATGGTGAGATGCCGCAGCATCAGCAGGCTGCCCTGTTGATGGCCATTTACTTCGCCAACATGTCGGCCCAGGAGACCGCGATCCTCACCGAGGAGATGATGCTTTCCGGCGAAGTCATCGATCTGTCCCATATTGCGAAGCCGAAGATCGACAAGTATTCCACCGGCGGCGTCGGTGACAAAACGGCGCTGGTCCTCGCCCCGCTCGCCATGGCCAGCGGCGTCGTCGTGCCGATGATGTGCGGCGTCGAGCAGGAATATGTCATCACCACGCTGGAAAAGCTCTCCGCCGTCCCCGGCTTCAAGAGCCACATGAGCATCCAGCACTTCGTGGACCAACTCGCGCGCGTCGGTGGCGCCATTGCCGAGCAGAGTCCCGAGCTCGCCCCGGCGGACAAAATATTCTACGATCTGCGCCTCGAGACCGGCACCATCCCGAGTCTCCCGCTCATCACGGGCAGCGTGCTTTCCAAGAAACTCGCCGAGGGCGCCGAGGGTCTCGTCATCGACGTGAAGTGGGGCAACGGCTCCTTTATCAAGGATCTGGAGCAGGCCTAGCAGCTCGCCCGCTCCATGACGCGCGTCGGTCGCTCGATGAAGCGCCGCTGCGTCGCGCTCGTCACCGACATGAACCAGCCGCTCGGCGACACCGTCGGCACGGCGCTCGAAATCAAGGAGGCCATCGCGCTCCTCAAGGGCGAAGGTCCCGAGGACATGAAGGAACTCGTGCTCAAGCTCGGCATGGAGATCGTCCGCCTCGCCGGTGTCGCCGGCTCCACGCTCTCGGCCAAGCAGACCGTGCAGCGCCACCTGACCGACGGCTCCGCCCTCGAGAAGTTCAAGGACATGATCAAGGCCCAGGGCGGTGACATCTCCTACATCGACCACCCGGAAAAATTCCCGACGGCGAAGCACATCCGCAAACTGCCCGCCCCGAAGCGCGGTTACGTGCACACCATCAACGCCGCCATGATCGCCAAGGGCGTCTCGCTCCTCGGCGCCGGCAAGGATGCGGCCCATCACAACAAGATCGACTACGCCGTCGGCGTCTCGGAGATCAGGAAGGTCGGCACGCAGGTCAAGCAGGGCGAGCCGCTCATGATGATCCACTACAACGACGAGGCGAAGCTCGAGCAGGCGCTCAACTATTTCAAGGACGCCTACCGCCTCGCGCCCAAGCGGCCGATCCCGCCGCCGCTCGTCGTCGAGCGCGTGGCGTAACACCTTTCAGGCCGGTCCCGCCACAGCGGGATCGGCCTATTTATTTGCCCGGGGTACGCCCAGCGAGAACCCGGGACAAACACCGGGCCGATAGCTCAGCCGCAGCGAAGGCTGCGCGACTGATCCCGGGCGGCGAGCACGCCGCAACGGGAAACCGGCAACGGCGTGTCCATACAAGGTAGGTCTTAGCCCCATCGCGCCCGATGGAGAATCCGGGTATCTTCCGTCCATGAATCTGAACTACCTCGTCGCGGTCCTGTGCTTTATTTTCTGGATCGTCGCGCTGGCTGACTGCCTCGGCAGCAGCAATCCCAACAAGGTGCTCTGGATCGTGCTCATCATCCTGCTGCCCTTCCTCGGCACGATCCTCTACTTTCTCATCGGCAAGACGCGGGCCGCGTAACGGATCTTGGTCACCTCTGGCCGGTTCCGCCTCGCGGGACCGGCCTTTTTCTTTGCCCTTGGTGCTCCGGCCGCATTGCGTGGGCGGAATGGAAGAGACTGACGTAAAGCTGCCGATCAATCCCGGTCGCCCGGACCCGGGCGAGCCATTGCCGCAAGCACAATGGTCGAAGCCGTGGGCGCAGCTGAAGTTCGTCTCCTTCCAGCCGGCCATCTTCCCGCGCATGCTGGGCGACGTGTCGCGCGACGCCCGGCCGGGTGACCTGGTCTCCGTTTACGACAAGTTCGGCCACCGCGTCGGCACGGGGCTGTTCAACCCGCGCGCCAAGATGCCGCTGCGCGTGGTGGTCCACTCGGGCGAGCCGGTCGGCGAGGAATATTTCGAGACCGCCATCCGCCGGGCCGTCGCGTTGCGCCAGGACATGTTCAAGCTCGACGAGACGACCGACGCCTGGCGAGTGATCAACTCCGACGGCGACGGGATCAGCGGCCTCACCATCGACCGCTACGCCGACGTGCTTTACTGCGATGTGTATTCCCTCGGCATTTTCCAGCGCCTGCCGAAGTGGCTGCCGCTGCTGAACGCACTGCTCGGGACGAAGCACGTCCGCGTGCACGTGGACCACGACCTCGGCAGCCTCGAGGGGATCAAGCCCTCGCAGATGAAAGAGATTACCGCCTCCGCCCCAGACAAGGTGCGCATCAAGGAAGGCGGGGTGAAATACGAGGTGGATTTCACCGAGGGCCACAAAACCGGTTTCTTCTGCGACCAGCGCGACAACCGGAAGCGCTTCGGCACGCTGGTGAAGGGCGCGCGCGTGCTCGACCTGTGCAGCTACACCGGCGGCTTCGCCATCAATGCCATCCTCGGTGGCGCGAGCGAGGTCACGGCCGTGGATCTCGACGAGGTCTCCATCGCGCAGGGCCGGCGCAACGCCAACCTCAACCAGGTTTCACCGAACAAGCTCAAGTGGGTGCACGCCGACGCCTTCGCCTACGCGCGGCAGATGCAGAAGAACGGGGAAAAATTCGACGCCGTCCTGTGCGACCCGCCGAAGTTTGTCATGACGCGCGAGCCCGCCGGCGCCTCCGAGGGCATGCGCAAATATTCCGACCTGAACCAGATCGCCGCCAGCCTGGTGAAGCCCGGCGGCCTCTTCGTCACCTGCTCGTGCTCCGGACTGGTGTCGCTCGAGACGTTCGAGGAGTGCGTCATCAAGGGCGCCCACCGCCTCAACCGCCGCCTGCAAATCTTCGACCGCACGGGGCCCGGCGTGGACCACCCGGTCTATTCCAACTGCCCCGAAAGCCGTTACCTCAAGGTGCTGTGGTCGCGGGTGGTGTAGGCTGGCAAAAGTCCGCAGGTTGATGTGGACTTCGGCCATGCGATTCCCTTCGACTGATTCCTTCCGGTCGCGAGGATCGTTGTGCATCGCCCTGTTGCTGGGAGGAAGCGCGGGATCCGGTCTGGCACGGGAAGCCAAGGCCACCGGGCCGGCCGTGGAAATCGGCGTGCGCTCGGCCGTGGACGAACGCTGGGAGGGGGTGCACAAGCGCGGGCCGATTGAGCACGGCAAGGTCTACCTGATCGCCTCGCTGAAGCAGTCGCCGTCGTTCGGGAAGCTGGTGCAACCCGTCGCCGAGGCCGGATTGCTGCAGCAGTTACGACAGGTGCTCAACTCCCGCGGCTTTCGCGAGGTGGCGGCGATGGAGACTCCCGACGTGGTCCTGACGCTCCTGTATGGCCGCGGCCACCTGCGGAATCCCTACCTGGCCAACATCGATGGTGACATCTCCTCCGACAGTCTCGCCCCCACGCCGGGTGAAAGCCAGCTGGCCGCGTCCGTGAATCCCCGGCTATACGACAAGCGGCAATGGGGGGCCTATGAGCAAAAGCTGCTGGCCGCCCAAAAGGAGAAACTCTTCATCCGCATCACGGCGTGGAAATTCCCCGGCGACCGGAAGGAGAAGCCCGCCGAGCTGTGGAAAACGACGATGGTCGTGGACGAGCCCGACCAGCGTGACCTGAACGCGCTTTATCCGAAAATGTTGGCCGCCGGCGCTCAGTTCTTCGACCGCCCGATGAAGGAGGAAGAAGTCAGGATCAATCCGTCCAAGACCGGCCGCGTGAATCTCGGGCCGATGACCATCGTCGAGGAGGGTGTCCCAGCCAAGGCCCCCGGGGAAAAGCCGGGGACGGATCGTTCGCGCTAGACCCATTCCGCAGTGGACATCCGGCGCGACACGCAAAATATCGCCAGCGCATGCACAGCCTGAAAAATCTCTTCGCGCAGAACCAAGCCTGGGCGGAGGCGATCAAGCGCCGCGACCCGGAGTTTTTCCCGAAGCTTTCGCGCCAGCAGAATCCGGAATACCTCTGGATTGGCTGCTCGGACTCGCGCGTGCCCGCCAACGAGATCATCGGCCTCCTGCCGGGCGAGGTTTTCGTCCATCGCAACATCGCCAATGTGGTCGTGCACACCGACCTTAACTGCCTTTCCGTCATCCAGTTCGCCGTCGATCTGCTCAAAGTGAGGCACATCATGGTCGTGGGGCATTACGGGTGCGGTGGCGTGCAGGCGGCGTTCAAGTGCCAGCGTGTCGGTCTCGCCGACAACTGGCTGCGCCATGTGCAAGATGTGAGGGCCAAGCACGAGGGCTGCTTCAGTGCCCTGCCGGATGACACGGCGCGGTGTGACCGGCTTTGCGAGCTGAATGTAATCGAGCAAGTGGCCAACGTGTGCTCGACCACCATCGTGCAGGATGCCTGGGCCCGCGGCCAGAAAGTCACGGTGCATGGCTGGATTTATGGTTTGAAGGATGGCCTGCTCCGCGACCTGAAGGCCTCGGCCAGCAGCGTGGAGGAAGCGGCGGCGGCCCACGCGGCGGCGATCACGGAGATCAATGCGTAGCCATCATTCCATTTCAGCAAAGATCAGCGGTTTCTTGGGGTGGTAGGCCGGCGCGGCGTAGCGCCAGGTGCCGCCACTGTCTTTCAGGTAGTTGATAATGGCGGCGACTGCCTGGCCGTCGCGGTGAACCGAGTCGACCGGAGGCCCACCGCCTCGTTGGCCGTGGTGGTGTCCGTCGCCTGGTGCGCCGCGTCGAGGACGAGCGCCGCGCCGGAGATGGCCGCCGGCGGTAGCGTGGTGCTACGGCACGTCCCAGACTGGCCGCGTATCCTGCACATCGTGCATCAGTTTCTCCACGATCCGGCGCACGACGGCTGGGTTCAGTCCGCGATTCTCCATGGCCACGCCCATCATGAGATTGTTCTTGCGGGTGATATAGAAGAAACTCGGCTGGGTGATGGTATTCTGCTTCAGCAATGCTTCATGGTTTAATGATGTCCGGTTCTGTCCGAGATTCACGGTGAGCCAGATGAAGTTTTTGCTGGCACTGACCTCGGCCCCGATCGGGATTTCCAGTTCCGATGACTGGAGGGTGAATTCAAATTTCTGCTCGTTGAGATCCTTCAACGTATAGCCCATGGCCGAGAGCATCTGCTTCAGGCTGGCGGCATCGATCTGGCCGGTATCGGCGGCGGCGGTCGACAGCGGTGCCGTGAAAATCACGGCCGCGAATAGCAGCAAGCGCATCCCGGAAGTTTTCGCATCCATGGTCGTGGATAGCGGTGCGCGTCCTTCAAGACAAGCCCGGGGTTTCCGGGCAGAACCGACGGACCGCAGGCTCAGGCCCGGCCGAGGTAGGAACCGTCGGCCGTGCTGACCTTGATCAGTTCACCGGTCTTGATGAAAAGCGGCACGGAGACCACGAGGCCGGTTTCCATCGTCGCCGGTTTCTGCACGTTGCTGGCGGTGTCGCCCTTGATGCCCTCGGAGCTTTCGGCAACCTTGAGGGTCACGGAGGAGGGGATGTCGATGGTGACAGGGACGTCGTTGATGAAGAGCACGTCGGCCTTGCCGTTGGCGACGAGGAAATTCTTGGACTCACCGATCATCACGGCGTTGATCTCGAAAGTTTCAAAGGTCTCCGGATCCATGAACGAATAAGTGTCCCGGTCGGCGTAGCTGAACTCCAGCGTGCGGCGGTCGGTGGAGAGGACGTCGACGTGGTCGGGGGAGTTGAAGCGCTGCTCCAGCGACTTGCCGTAGCGGAGATTGCGCATCTTCACCTGGACGAAGGCGCGGAGGTTGCCCGGCGTGCGATGCTGCGTCTCCATGATGAGGTGCGGCTCGCCGTTGAAGGTGATGACTTGGCCTTTTTTGAGATCGTTGGCTGCGGGCATGACGGGACGGGTAAGATG
>JANNDM010000100.1:0-8725 GCA_031387725.1 Verrucomicrobiota bacterium
CTCGACGACGATGGCGTCGCCCTCCTGGAAGCTGCGCATGTAGAGCTGGCAGGTGGCGATGCCCTTGCCCGGGCCGTGCGGCTTGCCGTTGATGGTGCAGGAGCAGGTGCCGCAGATGCCCTCGCGGCAGTCATGGGCGAAGGCGATCGGCTCATCACCCTTGAGGGTGATCTCGTCGTTAACGACGTCGAGCAACTCAAGGAAGGACATGTCCGGATTCACATCCTGCGCCGGGTAGTCGACGAACTTGCCGGGCGCGGCCGGGCCGGCCTGGCGCCAGACCCGCAGCGTGACAGAGAAAAGTTTCTTGTTGGTGGGAGCGACCATGGAGAGATTCCTCGCGGCTTTATTTGTAGGAGCGGACGCTCATCTTGGTGAATTCGTAGTTGAGGACCTCGATGTTGCGCAGCGGGGTCTGCCCCTCGCCCCGGTATTCCCAAGCGGCCACGTGGGCGAACTTCTCGTCGTCGCGTTTGCACTCGCCGTCAGGCCACTGGTGCTCCTCCCGGAAGTGGCCCCCGCAGCTCTCCTCGCGGGTGAGTGCGTCGCGGCACAGCAGTTCGCCGAGTTCGATAAAGTCGGCTACGCGGCCGGCCTGTTCGAGGGACTGGTTGAGTGTGTCGGCGGAACCGGGCACCTTGACGGTGGCGTGAAATTCCTCCCGCAACGCAGGGATTTTCTGCAGCGCCTTTTCCAGACCCTCCTTGGTGCGCGCCATGCCACAGTGCTCCCACATGATCTTGCCCAGGCGCTTGTGGAAATGACTGACCGGCTGCGTGCCTGGGTTCACCAGGAGCCGGTTGTTCAGATCGGTGACATTCGCTTCGGCCTGTTTGAATTCGGCGCGGTCCGTCGCGGGGCGTGAACCGGATTTCTGGCCGGCGAGATAATCACCGATGGTGTAAGGGAGGACAAAGTAGCCGTCCGCCAGGCCCTGCATGAGCGCGGAGGCGCCGAGCCGGTTGGCGCCGTGGTCGGAGAAATTGGCTTCGCCGAGCACGAACAGTCCGGGGATATTGGACATCAGGTTATAGTCCACCCACAGGCCGCCCATCGTGTAATGCACGGCGGGAAAAATGCGCATGGGCGACCGGTATGCGCTCTCGGCCGTGATCTCGTGGTAGATATCAAACAGATTGCCGTAGCGCTCCCGCACGGCGGGTTCACCCAGACGCTTGATGGCGTCGGCAAAGTCCAGATAGACCCCGAGGCCGCTCTCGCCGACACCCCGGCCCTCGTCACACATGCGCATGGCCGCACGGGACGCGACGTCCCGCGGGCAAAGGTTGCCGAAGCCCGGATAAATGCGCTCGAGATAGTAATCCCGATCAGCATCCAGGATGTCGGCCGGATTCTTTTTCGCATCTTCCTTCTTTTTCGGCACCCAGATGCGCCCATCATTGCGCAGCGACTCCGACATGAGCGTGAGCTTAGACTGGTAATCGCCGCTCACCGGGATGCACGTCGGATGGATTTGCGTATAGCAGGGATTGGCGAGGCAGGCGCCACGCTTGTAAGCGCGCCAGATGGCCGTGGCGTTGGAGCCGCGCGCATAGGTGGAGAGATTGAAGACATTGCCATAGCCGCCGGTGGCAAGCACGACCGCATCAGCACTGTGGCGGGTGATTACGCCGGTGATAAGGTCGCGGACGATGATGCCCTTCGCCTGGCCGTCCACAACGACGAGGTCGAGCATCTCCGAGTTGGTGTGCAACTCGACTCCGCCGACCCCGACCATGCGCGAGAGGGCGCTGTAAGCCCCAAGGAGCAGTTGCTGGCCGGTCTGGCCCCGCGCGTAGAAGGTGCGGGAGACCTGGGCGCCGCCAAAGGAGCGGTTGGCGAGCAGGCCGCCATATTCGCGGGCGAAAGGCACACCTTGCGCCGCGCACTGGTCGATGATGTTGACCGAAACCTCGGCCAGGCGGTGGACGTTGGCCTCGCGGGCACGGTAGTCGCCGCCCTTCAGGGTGTCGTAGAAGAGACGGTGGACGGAGTCGCCATCATTCTGGTAATTCTTGGCGGCGTTGATGCCGCCTTGCGCGGCGATGGAGTGCGCGCGCCGCGGACTGTCGTGGAAGACAAAACTCTTCACTTTGTAGCCGAGCTCGGCGAGGGTGGCGGCGCAGGAGGAGCCGGCCAGGCCGGCGCCGACGACGATGACCTCGTATTTCCGCTTGTTGGCCGGGTTGACGAGCTTGATCTCGGTCTTGTGCTTGCGCCATTTGTCGGCGAGCGGGCCGGAGGGAACCTTGGATTCGAGTTTGGCCATGGCGGAAAGGTCAGGCGGCAAGCTTCACAAAACCACCGAGCACGGCGAGCGGGATGGCCGCATTAAGGAGGAAATAAATCCAGCAGTAGCCGACCGAGAGGCGTTCGAGCTGTGTGGTCCATTTCTCGTTCTTAAGGCCGATGGTCTGGATCGAGCTGACAATGCCGTGGCTGAGGTGGTAGGCCAGAATACCGACCGCGAGAACATAGAAACCTGAAACGAGCTGGTTGCTGAAGCCTTGCACCATCATGGTGTAGACATCCCGCACCAGCGTGCCGTCGACGAGCTTGAAGGTGGGCTCGCTCCAGCCCGAATGGCCGACCCGCAGCGTGTAATGAGCGAGGTGGAACGGGATGAAGGCCAGCACCACCAGGCCGGTGCGGGCCATGAGGCGCGAAGCCAGCGTGGCGCGATTGACGTGCTCAACGCCGTAGGCCTCAGGCCGGGCGGCGCGGTTCTCTAATGTAAGCTGAATCGCCAGCCAGACATGAATAATGAGGCAGGCCAACAGAAAGGCCCGGATGAGCCAGAGCCCGGCGCCGAGCGACTCAAGCATATGCGCGTAGGCATTGATCTTGGCCGGCGGCAGGAAGATCTGCAGGTTGCCGGCGAGGTGACCCGTGACGAACCCAAACAGCACCAACCCCGTGAAGGCCATCAAGAATTTCCTGCCGATGGACGACCGAATGAGGGAACCAAGCAGATTCATCAGGAAAAGCGGAAATATGAGGCAGGTTGATGGGCGGCGGACGGGTTGAATAAACCAATCCGCTCAAATAAAGTAAAGGGCGCGCCGGTCTGACCAGCCGAATAAGTAGGGGACCTAAATCAGGGGAGTAGCGGTGAAGACGCGCAAGGGATCTGCTTATCTTATACCCACGTCCGTTCGATGAGCTGATTAGCTCCAATGATGAAAGCATGGTCTCGCTCAGTTTCTCTTCCCTCGCAGCTTTGTCCCAACTTTCATAGGCACTCTGGTTTTTCGTTAAACCATCACTTGATTGAGGCCGGCCATTTTGTTCGCTTCATTTCCCCGAGAATTGCCAAGATCATCGCGCCAGGGGTAGCAACTGTCTGCAGCACGAAATACATCAGACCAATCACCAACCCGTCTAAAGTTAACGCCGAAATCCCCGTTTTCACTTTTACCGCGAACAATCCGAAATTGACCCCTACTTTTAACCCTCCACAAGTATCACCTGAAATTCACTTCACTGCACCGATTGCTATGGGAACCCTTAACAATCCATAAATATACTGTAATTTTGCTTTGCTAGCGTATGATGATAAATATCTTACAACTGTCAGAGTGGCGCTAATTTTTAAACCCGATACAAAGCCAATGTTTAGTTTGGTGTAAAAATCAATTCTTTCTACTTTTCCCCTCGCAATATACCCAGCAAAATAATAGGTATTTACTCCTAGATGCAGAACCCAAAACAGCACTCCGCTTTAGTCCGACTTTTTGCCGTAGTCGGCCGATTTAGTTTACTGCTCGGCGCTTTGGCCTTGGCACTCGCAGCGCAAGCACAAATCGCGGTGACCAACATCACCTACGGGACGCTCGTCAACAACACCGATACCACGCAAGGCGGTCTGACTTTTCGCGAGCAATACGTTCCGGTGAACACAGTAACCACTTCGCTGGGTGACTATCGGTTCGATGGTCCCGTCGCCTCAAACATCTTTGTGCGTCGCAACGTCAGTGAGGCCGGCCCCAACAACACGACGGTTTTTTACCAGACCTCGGGCAGCACCAGCACCGCGCCCCTAGGCCAGTATGAGAGTTCGGTCCAAAACATGTTTCTAAGCAACAATCTCTATGAGGGGCTGCGCAACCCGTTTGCCAACGGAGCCGGCGCCCAGAACTCCAACATCGAGCGCCTCGACTTCTATTATGCCGGCGGCTACACCGTGCAGGCGAACGACTCGCTGGTTTTCTTCGACTTGGAAAACACCGGCAATTTCGGTGACGGCTTCCGCATCGCCGCTTTCACTGCCGTCGATGGCGCGGGCGACCTTGATGCCGGCACCGCCGGCACGCCCACCACCTACGCCAACTCCGGCCTCTTGGTCGCAGCAGATGCTTTTGGCGGACCGCTCAACTCCCCGACCGGCGGCACCGCCGGCAATTTCGAGCGCGCGACCTACACCAACGGCGACAATCTCAGCGGCACCGCCAGCAATGTCACCAACATCGGATCCGGGCTGAACCTCGTCGGCATCCTCATCCGGTTTTCTGACCTCGGGATCGCCGCCGGCACCACCATCCAGGGCTTCTCACTCATGGCGGGCGACACCGTGCCGGTCAGCGCAGCCAACCTCGTCAATTGGAACACGGCTGCATACTATCCGACCAACACCAGCTCCACCGCTACGGGCAACATGGACTTCATGGGTTTCGGCGCCACCGTCTCGCGACGCGTGCCCGAGCCCTCGACCTACGGGGCGATTTTCATCGGCCTGAGCGCCCTGTTTTTCGGCTGGCGGCGCTACCGCGGTGGCGTCAACGCCCCAGCGGTTTGAGCAGGGCAAACTTCCCGCTGGCCGCCGGCTGGATGAATTTCCGGCGGAACAGGTTCACGCGCATCCCCGCGCCCAGCGCCAACGTCAAGGCCTGCGCCAGGCCGGCCGGTGCCACCTCGTCGGCCACATACTGGAAGTCCCAGCGGTTGTCCGCCACCTGCACGAGGCTCCAGTGCCAGCAGGCGAAATTTTCCGGCATGGCCGCGTCGATTTCGTAGGCTGAAACCACGCGCCCGTCGGCTTTGAAATACAGATCCCGCGCGCGGCCGAGGATGCGGTAGCCTGAAGAGATGCGGCGCACGATGTCGCCCGTGAAATAGCGGAGCAGCGGCATCGCCTCACGATCGCGCGTCGTCACATTGATCTGATAAACATCCTTTGACTCCGGTCGCCACGGCACGAGCTCGATGAAGGCGTTGCCATCGATGGCGCGCAGGTTGTCCGCAAACGCATCGCCCACGAACAGGTAGCCCGCCTCGGTGGAGCCGTAGAGATCCACCTGCACGGCACCGGGAAAGATCTCGGCCAGCCGTTGGCTGTGCTGCCGGCTGGCCTTGCCATAGGTTAGAATGATGGTCCGCACACTCGGCACACTGACCCGGCGCTTCTTTACCGCGCGCGCCAAGAGCGACAGGTAAACCGGCTCCCCCTCGATCACCTCGGGCTTGAGCGCTTGCAACTCCCGCACGATGCGGTCCCACTCGGCCTCAGCAAAGACAAACGGGTCGCTCGAAAGGTTCAGGTAGACTGTGCCATCGAAATAGCGGTGGGGAAACGGATGATCCTCATAGGGGCACAGGTTGCTCGAACACCCGATCGGCGCGAGCACGGCCTTGCGATAGGGCCGGTCCACGTAGGGCGCGAGCTGGGGGTGAGCGAGGTAGGCACGGCGCAACTGGGCGTTCCACCAGCCGTCCTCCATCACGACGGTCATCGGCCGCGCCGTGGAACCCGAGGTATGTTCGTATTCGTATTTCTTCGCGGCCAGGCCGCGTTCGATCTCCGTATAGTCCGCAAAAAATGCCGTGTGCCCGTAGTCGAGAATATCCTGCTTGGTCAGCACTGGAATCTCCCGATAGCACGACCACTGCAGGGGCTCGTTATGCAACGGAAAGCGCTGGCCGTATAGCGGACTGCGCCGGTAGATGGCCCGAATCTCCTGCTCGAGTGGTCCGGGCAAACCCGCCCCGCCAGCGCCCATGGCCTCGGGAGCATTGGCAAAGACAGAGGCGGTCGCGGGTGATTCCATTGGGTCCGGGGAGTTAACGTCGGCCACAGGCAATGTCAAACGGGGGCCTTTGCCCGTGAATCCGCCGGAGGACGGAGTTCTCGGGGCAAACCCCGGGCCGCGAGCACGCGGCAACGGGGCAAGGCATGAATCGCCAATCGATTCATGCCTTATCCCTGAGCTCCGCCCACACCGGGGAGAACAACAGCAGCGCGTCCAGCACCATGGCGTGCGTGATGCCGCCACCGTAGGCCAGCTGGTAGGCTTCATCGACCGGCCGAGTCATGATTTCAAATTCCTCATCGGAGTCCCAGTCGAGTCCGGCTTCCCGGCGGGCGTTCTCCACCAGCACCAGATGACAGCGGTTGTTCTGCATCGCCGGATTCGGATGCACGACCCCCAGCAGCCGCGCCGCTGTGCCGACATAGCCTGTCTCCTCCCGCAATTCGCGCACGCCAGCGGCCAGGGCCTCCTCGCCCGGGTCCATCACGCCACCGGGAATCTCGATCGAAAAATCATCCGTGCCGTAACGAAACTGCCGCACGAGCACGAGCTGGCGGTCCGGCGTCAAGGCGACCACATTCACCCAATCGGGGGCGTTGATGACAAAAAAATCCTGCGGCTTCGCCCGCGCGGGGTGTTGGAAGTCCACGCTCTGCACATCGAAGATGCGGGTGTGCGCGATGGTGCGGGCGCCCAGTTTTTTCCAGCGCTGGGGCGGTAGGGGTTGTTCGGCCATGGCAAAAAAAATGCCTCCGCGACCCGAGGTCTGGAGGCATGAGAGATTATTTGGCGAAGCTTATTTCTTCGGGATGCGGATCTTCTGGCCGACCTTCAGCTTGGTCGGGTCGAGGCCGGGGTTCTCGGCTTCAATGGAGTCGATGCGGGTGGCGAATTTCTTGGCGATCTTCGAGAGCGTGTCACCAGGAGCAATCGAGTAGGTGCCGTCGGCACCCAAGACGCCCGTCGGGGCGGCGGCGGCGCCACCTTTGCCGGTGGCGGCACGAGCCTTTTGGGCTTCCTCGATCTTGGTGATCTTGGCGTTGATGGTGCCGATCTCGTTGCCGACTTGGTCGAGCGCCGTTTGGATGCCGGAGCGCAGGCCCTTGATATCGGTGTCGACCTTGGCCGCAGCGGCGCTGATTGAGGCCTCGATGGCCGGGATCTTGTTGATCGCCTCATCGTGGGCGGCCACGCTCTTTTGGAGCGTGGAAAGTTTTACGAGGGCCACGATCGAGAGGACCAGGGCGAGACCGCCGGCGATCACGCCAACGAGAGGCAAGACGCTGCCGGAGTTATTACTGTCGCGGGAAAGAGTATCCATTTGTTTAAGAGATTGAGGGGGCGTATATACGGGTTGTTTCAGCAGGGTGGCAAGAAGCATTTATTACAACTTTTCAGGCCATTTGACCAACCTGACCCATTGCGGACACGGGCTTTAATGCTGATCGGGCTGACCAGGAACCCACGGTTGACACCCGCCAGCTCAGCGCGAGCATGCCTGCCGGTAATCGGGGTGTAGCTTAGCCTGGTAGAGCGCCTGGTTTGGGACCAGGAGGTCGTAGGTTCGAATCCTATCGCCCCGACCATTTATTGCCCTGGCGAAGTGCTCGACCAGCAGCCCTCAGGCAGTCGAGGGTATTAACCCCAAACGAATAGAATCGGAATGCTGTCCGCTCTGCTCCATAAGTTATCCCACTCCCTCGGTTTACACGATGAAGGCAGTGCGACTCAGATTACTGACTTGGACGATCCTGGTGCTCGGATGTTCTGCGCAGGCCCAAGTTTCGATAGTTTCCAGCTATTCCCAAAACTTCGATACATTGGGCACAGCTTTGCCAGGCGGCTGGGGCGTGTGGACCTCTTCGACCACTACCGGGAACGGCACCACGTTTGCTTGGACCACAACGCAAATCGCTAATAACGCTGCTGCTGCTGCAACAAGTTACTTTCGCAATCTACCGGGAGCGAGCCAGACATGGACGTCTTCGCTATCATCTGGAACTGATCGTGCTCTTGGTTGGCGCGCCGGCACGGCAGGCAGCCGAGATGGCTCGGTTAGCTTCACCTTGAGTGACACTGCGGGTTACAATTTATCCAGCCTAAGTTTCCAGTTGTTCACCCCGAACAGCTCGGGCACAGCCAGCACATTTCAATTGCAGTATCAGCTCGGAACAAGCGGAACATTCACTCAACTGGCTTCGGTTTCTTACACAAACGATACGGCCCAGAATCCGTTGGTCGTAACTACGATAACTTTGACCGGAGCGCAGCTGACGGCGCTCAACAATCAGTCCAACCAGGTCACATTGCGCTGGGACAACACGGCGACCAGTGGCACATCACTTCAGAGCCTGGCACTTGATAATTTTTCCTATACTGCAACCGCCATTCCCGAGCCTTCGACCTATGCGCTGATTCTCAGCGCCGTGGCGCTGGCGGGCGTGATGTTCCGCCGGCACCGGCCACCGCGCGCCGCCTGAGGCAGTTTTCCAAAACAGAAAAGCCCGCCGGTTGGCGGGCTTTCGTATTTAGAAGGGGCGACGGCTTATTTGCCGGGCGGCTTGTCCGTCACCGTCGGCTTGAAGGTGAGGCCGGCGTCAGTCGTCGCGGCGGGCTTCGTTGCCGCCGGTTGGCTGGTGAGCAATAGTGTGGCGCGCTGCGCCCAGCTGCTGGCGGCGTCGATCTTGGAAACTTCTTCA
>JANNDM010000114.1:0-19675 GCA_031387725.1 Verrucomicrobiota bacterium
TCGCCCTGGGTTCCTCGCCCCTCAAGGCCGAAAAATCCACCAACGTCAGCATTGGCGCCACCTGGAATTCGAAGAACGGTTTCTCCGCCACGGTTGATTACTACAACATTGAGATCAAGGACCGCATCGTGCTGTCCTCGAACTTCACCGGCGCGCCCATCATCGCGTTGCTTGCGACCCAGGGCATCACGGGCATCGGCGGCGGCCGCTACTTCACCAACGCCGTGGACACCACCACCAAGGGCCTCGACATCAGCGCCCGCTACACGTGGAAGACTTCCGATATCGGCAACCTGACCTTCACGGCCGGTTACAACCACAACACGACCAAGGCCGACAAGATCAAGACGGCCCTGCCGGCCCTGTCCGCCATCACGACCACGCCGCTCTTCGACCTCACCGAGACCATCCGCCTCGAGCAGGGCCAGCCAAAGGACAACCTGAACCTCTCGGCCACCTGGGAGCTGGGTAAGTTCTCCACCCTGCTCCGCTTCGTGCGCTACGGCGAGGTCTCCTCGGTGGCGTCCGCCAACGCCACCCAGGCGCAGATCGACGCGCTCACCCCGGGTTACAAGGTGGAGCTCCGCCCGGCCGTCCCCGGCACGGTTGGCGGCACCACCACCAACCAGCAAATCATCCAGACCTTCGGGGCCAAGTGGATCGGCGACATCGACGTGACCTACCACTACAACAAGAACGTCACCCTTTCCGCCGGCGTGAACAACTTCCTCGACGAGTATCCCGACGAGAACATCCGCTCCAAGATTGTGGGCGGGGTGGTGTTCAACGGCTTCGATAATGTCGGCATCTTCCCCTACAGCGGCATCTCGCCCTTCGGGTTCAACGGCGCCTTCTTCTACGGCAAGCTGTCCTATAAGTTCTAAGCACCGTCTGAACTTTTCTCTCTCACGAGGCGCGGGCTGCGAAGCCTGCGCCTTTTCTTTTCCCGCCGCCAACCGCCCAGGAGCCGCCGGGCATTCGCCGTGCAACCGGGACGGCCCGGGCGCCCACAGCCGGCTCAGGCAGCGAGGGATTTCTCCAGTTCGCGGTAGTTGGTCTTGCCGGTGCCGAGCTTGGGGATGCTCGGCACGACGATGATTTCGCGGGGCGCACAGAGATTACTGAGGCCTTTCGCCTTGATGGCGGCGCGCAGGTCGGCGAGCTGCAGCTTGGGCTCGTTGGTCACGGCGATGAGTTTCTCGCCCTTGTCCTCGTCGGGCCGGGTGATGACGGCCACGGCGCAGCGCAGGCCGAACTGCGGGAAGGCGCCGGCGAGTGCGTCCTCCACCGCGGTCAGGCTGACCATCTCGCCACTGACCTTGGCGAAGCGTTTCATCCGGCCGCGGATGTGGACGTAGCCGTCGGCGTCCACGTGGACGATGTCCCCGGTATCATACCAGCCGTCGAGCACGGCGAACTTGGCCTGGGCGTCGGGGTTGAGATAACCCTTCATGACATTCGGACCGCGCACGAACAGCCGGCCGCCGGTCTCGACACCCTCGACCGGCTCGAGCCGGTGCTCCAGCCCGGGCACGAGCCGGCCGGCGGAGCCGACCGACGGTTCCATGCGGGTGTTGAGACTGATCAGCGGGCTGCACTCGGTGGCGCCGTAGCCCTCAAGGATGCGCACGCCGAATTTGCGCGCCCAGGTGTCGAGCGTGGTGGTCTGCACTTTTTCCGCCCCCGCGATGAGGTAGCGCAGGGAATTAAAGTCGTAGGGGTGGGCCTTCCGCGCGTAACCGTTGAGAAAAGTGTTCGTGCCGAGGAGCACGGTGCAGGCGCGGTCGTAGACCAGGGTCGGGACGACGCGGTAGTGCAGCGGCGAGGGGTAGAGGAAGGTGAAACAGCCGCGCACGAGCGGAAAGAGCGTGCCGCCGAGCAGGCCGAAACTGTGAAACAGAGGCAGGGCATTGAAGAACCGGTCGGCATCGGTCACGTCGATCACCGCAATGGCCTGGCGGACATTGGCCAACAGGTTGCGGTGCGTGAGCTCGACACCTTTCGGCAAGCCCTCGGAACCGCTGGTGAACAGCACGACCGCGGTCTCTTCCGCGCGCAAAGGGGTGTCGCGCAGGCCGGCGCCGCAGGCCAGCGTGTGCCGGACGAGCGCCCGAGATTTGGCGAACCCCGAGATCACCGGACGGATGTCCTCAAGGCAGTGCAAGGTGATGCCCGCCGCGACCAGCGGCGCGAGGTCGAGCCGAGCCTTCTCCAGAAATTGCCGCGAGGTGATGATATGCTGCAGGCCCGCAAGTTGCGCGCAGAGCTGCATGACCGGGACGCCGGTGGAGAAATTCAGCAGCGCCGGCACTTTTTGCGCGGCCCAGAGGCTGAGCAGCGTGACGGGCTGGGCGTTCACATTCGGCAGCAGCACCCCGACGCGTTCGCCGGCACCCGGGCCGAGACGGCGGCGCCATACGTCCGCGAGCACCTCGGCCCCGACCAACAACCGGCGATAGGTGAGCTCCTGCATGGTCACATCCTCGAGCGCGACGCGGCCGGGAATATTGGCCGCCGTCTCGGCGATGGCGGCCAGCAGATTGGGCGGGCCAAACTCCATCTCGGTCTCGAATTGCTGGAGGGTCATCCGGTCGCGGAGCCAGGTGGTGATTTTCTGGCGGGCGACCGTGTTGGAGACGTTCTCGATGACCGGGGCCGTGAGCGCTGCACTGAAATGGGCCGACACGCGGGGCAGCCAGCGCGTCCAACCGTTGTGCCGCACGAAGCGCACCCGGCTGGCGCCCCTCAGGTAGCAGGTTATGACCTTGGCGTTGGTCTGGCGGATGAGGAAGCCGGTGCCGTCATAGACCTTCATCAAGCTGCCGTTGAGCGTGATCCGTCCCTCGGCAAAGAGCACGAGCCGGCCGCCTTGTTTGAGGTGCTCGGCCATGTCACGCACGGCGTAGGGCGAGGAGTTATCCACGGGGAAAGTGTGCGAATTGATCATCATCTTCCGGTGGAACCAGCTCACCTGCGCCGTTGTGCTGGAGGTGACGAACTTCCAGTCATTGTCCAGCACGGCCGCCAGGAACAGCCAGTCGAGCCACGATACGTGGTTCGGCACGAGCAGCACCGGACCGGGCGTGTTCAGCACCGCGGTGTTGTAGGCCTGGAAGCGAAAACAGAGGCGTGCGATGAGACGCAAAATTGTTTTCATGGCGCGGCGGGATTGGCCGGGGGCCGCAGCCAGACGACGAGGAGGGCGACGCCCAGCGCGAGGCCCAGGAACACGCCGCTGGAGCTGAGCCCGGCTTTGACACTCGCGAAGACATAGGTGCCGGCGAACAACATGCCGATATTGTCGAAGAGATTCTGCACGGCGATGGTCTTGCCCAGCTTGGCCGGGTCGGACTCGGCCTGGAGCGCGGCGTTGAGGGGGATGAGAAAAAGCCCGGCGGCGACGCCGGTCGCGATCAGCAGCAGGACCACCGGCACGACGAGGAGCAGCGGCCCAAGCTGGACCACCGGACTGCGCCAGAATCCGAACGAGTTGACCGACCAGAGCAGTGCGAGCATCCCGGCCAGCACGAAGCCATAGGTTGGGGTGCGGCGCAGGTCGCCGACCGCATGGAGCTGTCCAGCGAGGAGGCTGCCAGCCATCACACCGACGCTGAGCCACAGACCAAGCAGGGCGATCTGGGTGTTGTCCGGCAGATGGAGCACTTCGAGGCCCCAGGGTTGGAAATTGATCTTCATCGCCGCGCCGCAGACCCAGAACAACGCCGTGCCGATGAGCACCCGGGCGAGACGGGGCGCACTCATCAGGTTGTGCAGGTGCCCGGTGAATTCGCGCACGCTCCGGCCGAGTTGAACGTCCGGCTTGTGCGGCGTGGGCGTCATGAAAAGGTTGAAGAGCAGCGCCGCGCCGAAAATGCCGAGAACCACCGCATAAGAAACGAGCACCCGGTCCTTGAACACATCAGCCAGCACCGAGCCCGCGATCGCGCCCCCAAGGATGGCGACGAGGGTGAGCAGCTCGACCATGCCATTGGCCTTCACGAGGCGATCGCGCGGGAGGATCTCGGGCAGGATGCCATATTTGGCCGGGCCGTAGAAACACGCCCCGATGCCGACCATCAGGTAGCCAAGGCCCTGCCAAGTCGGGCCGAGCCACACGCTCAGGGCGCACAGGCCGGTGCCGAGGAGCTTCAGGGCATTGCCGCCGACCAGCCAGGTGGTCTTCGCGTAGCGGTCATTGAGGTAACCGGCGAGCGGGGCGAGCAGCACATAGGGCACGAAGAGCAAACTGGTGTAGAGGGTATTGCTCGTGCGCAGCTCGGCGGCGGTGATGGCGCCGGACTTCTGCAGGTAGGTCAGCTGGCCGACGATGACCGCGAGGATGGCGTTGTCGCCGAAAGCCCCGAGGAACTGGCCGGTGAGCAGCAGCGGGTAATTGCGATGCGAGGTCATGAGCGGGTGCGTGGGAGAGGGTGGCACATCGCGGAACGGTGTGACAGGAAAACAACGAGAGCGAGCCCGGCTCCGAGGATATGGGCGGCAACGGATGTCTGATAGCGGCTGGCTTCAAACCGGCTCAAAAGGCCCCCGGGGTGGGTGGCGTCAAAAATGATCTTTGCCGCGACGAGCACCAACAGGCCGATCCACCAACCACGACCAGACCGACGTGATTCAAGCTGGATGAGGGCCAGCAGCACCACTGTGCCCACAGCCAGACCCGAGAGGCCGCCATAGCGCTGCATGTCGGGCGCCAGGCCGAGCAATCCAACGCTGCTGAGAGGGGCGCCGATAACAGCGAAGCGCACCAGCAGTCCCGGTCGCAGCCGTTCCAGCCAGGCCCCGGCAGCCAGCGCCACGGCCAGATCCCAGGCCAGATGTGAAAACGAGAAATGCACCCAATGCCCGGTCCAGAGCCGCCACCATTCGCCGTGGAGAATCGCGACCCGGTCGTAGATGAACACCGCCGGGGCGAGGCCGGCCAGAGCAGCCGGAAGCGCGAACAGCAGAAAGGGCGCACGGCGGGCTTTCATTTGCGCTGGGTCCAATACCGTGGAGCTAGTCGCCGACTTGGTTGAGGTGCAGCCACGAGCGTGAGCGAGTGGACGAGACTCCACTCGCTCACGCGCGTGGCTACTTTGGAGATCAAGGAAGCGGTGACGCTTGGGCATGACGGGTTTGATCAAAATGCCCCGGAGCTTGCTCCGGGGCTCTTTACATGCGGGAAGCGACGCAGCGGCCGGCGAGGAGCAGTCCGAGCAGCGCGGCGAACCAGCCGTCCAATCCGCCGACGCCGGTGTAGCCGGGCTTGTGCTCGATGCGGATGTTCTGCGGTTCCTCCTTGGCGTGGACCTTGAAGAGCTCGAGTTCCAGCGCGAGGTTGGCGGTCATCTGGGCGGATGCATCCTCGATGCCCTTGGCCGAGGCCTGCTGGAGAAAATAGTCGGCGCGGAACAGCGTGGAGTGGTTCTGGATCGTGCTGGTGCCGGGAGCACGGAACAGCAGGCTGCGGCTCGGGATGTCGTAGACGACCGCCTCCATCAGCGTGTGGGTGCTGTTGCGCTGGGCGGGCACGATGTAGGCGCCGACGATGGTCCAGTAGGCGAGGCTCGCCTCCGTCTCGCGGGAATTCTGCGCCTGATCATAGGCGAGGAGGGCGATGACATCGATGCCCAGCATGGCGCGCAGTTGGTCGAGGTTTTCAAAACCGCCGCCGGGACGGAGATAGGTGGTGGGGATGATCTCGATGGACTGGACAAAGGGCAGGGCCTTGAACTGGGCGGCGACCTTACGCAGCAGCTCGGTCTTCTGCTGTTCGGTGAAATTGGCCTGGATCTGCCGGAAGCCGCCGCGACCGTCGCCCAGCCCGGCGGGGATGAAGGCCACCCCGACTCGCAGCGGCAGGCGCAGCGTCGGAATCTGTGGCTGGATGAAGGGCTGGCTTTTGTCGGGGTAGAGGAACTGCACGACGCTGCTGGCCTCGTGATGGCGGCGATTACTCCCGCCGACGCAGCCCGTGGACAGAAAAAGCAGCAACAGGCCGAGCAGCGCCAGGGCGACAAGGCGGGGGAACGGGAGGGAGAGCTTGTTTTCCATGCCGCGAGATTACCCGAAGCGCGGTCGGGGCGTTAATCGATAATCCCGATGGCGGCCATTGAGGAAGGCAATGGATGGTGGAACCTGGCCTCCGGACAGGTTGGCGGGATAGCGCGCCCGGAGGTCACGCTCCACCTCAAACTGCGTTGCTTCGGCCGGGCCGGATTGCACTGTCAGGTGCAACGTGAACATCCACCATCTGGAGCTCTTCTATTATGTGGCGCGGCACGGCGGCATCAGCCGCGCGGTGCGCAGCATGCCCTATGGCATCCAGCAGCCGGCGGTCAGCAGCCAGATTCTGCTGCTGGAAGAGGACCTCGGGGCGAAACTTTTCGAGCGCCAGCCCTTCAAGCTGACGCAGGAAGGCGCGGAACTGTTCGAGTTCATCCGGTCCTTCTTCGACAACCTCTCGCCCATGGCGGATAGGCTGCGCCAGCAGGCGGCCCCGTCCTTGCGGATCGGTGCGTCGGAACTGGTGCTGCGCGACTATCTGCCGACGGTGGTGGAGCGGCTGAAGGCCCACGAGCCCCGGTTGCGGCTCGCCTTGCGATCCGGTTTCCAGGCCGAGATGGAAAAATGGCTGTTCGATCGTGAGATCGACCTCGCGATCGTGCCACTCGAGAGCAAACCCCCGACGCGGCTCCGCTGTCTGCGCCTGCTTCGTCTGCCGCTCGTGCTGCTGGTGAACAAAAAATCCAAGCACAGGTCCGCTGCGGCGCTGTGGGCGCAGGGTGCGATTGAGGAGCCGCTGATCTGCTTGCCGGCGACCGAGGCGCCGACAAAATATTTCAAGCGTGGCTTGGCGCAACGGCAGGTGGACTGGCCGCACGCCATCGAGGCGAGCTCAATGGATCTCGTCACGCGCTATGTGGCCAACGGCTACGGGATCGGGGTGAGTCTCCGTTTGGCGGAGGTGATCAAGCATCCCGCCGTGCGGGTGCTGCCGCTCGACGGCTTCGAGCCGGTGGAGATGGCCGCGCTGTGGAATGGCGAGCCCACGCCGCTCGTGCGCGTGGTGCTCGAGGAATCGCAGCGCTACGTGGCAAGGCGGTGGCCGGACTGGGCGGTGGCGGATAAAATATAGGAGGGGTTTATGCCCCCGGCCGTATTTATCGCGAGGTAAGGCCGTTCCTCCCGTTCGTCACTTTCTCCCTGCGGCCCACGCGTCGATCACGGTTTCCAGCACGGCGAGCGGCAGGTTGCCGCTTTGCAGGACCACGTTGTGGAATTCCTTGATCGCGAATTTTTCGCCGAGCGCGGCCCGGGCCTTGGCGCGGAGCGCGAGGATCTTGAGCTGGCCGACCTTGTAGGCGCAGGCCTGGCCGGCGAAGACGACGTAGCGTTCCGCCTCGCTGACAGGGATGCCGTAGTCGATGACCTGCTGGCGCGTCCATTTCTTGGTGTGCAGCCCGGTGTCAACGACGAGCCGGCGGGCGCGGAAGAGCTCAGCATCCAGCTGGCCGAGCTGGCCGACGGGATCGCCCTCATACCAGTTGTTCTCGGTGGCCAGTTGCTCGGCGTAGAGTGCCCAGCCCTCGGCGTAGGCGGAGCCGCCGCCAAAGATGCCGTCCCGTCGGTAGCGCGGCAGGCCGTCGGTCTCGCGCTGCAGCGCGATCTGGAAGTGGTGGCCGGGGATGGCCTCGTGGTAGACGAGGGTCCTCATGTTCACGATTTTGAACACCGGTCCGGGCAGGGGGGCCCAGAACACCCCGGGACGGGAACCATCCCGGGCCGGGCCCGTGTAATGGGCGGCGGCGGTCTTTTCGGTGAAGGGCGGCTCGCGTTTCACGATGCAGGGCGCCTTTGGCCGGAGGTCGAACACGGCCTCGGAGCGCTTGAGGGCGTCGGCCAGAAGATCCTCGTAACGCTTGATCAAGCCGGCACGCGGGTCGGGCTCGGTGGCGGGCTGGAGACTCAGGTTGAGCTTCTCCATGCGGGTGTTGATCGACCCCTCCGCGTAACCCAGCTGCTTGAGCAGGCCGTCCATCTGCGCCTCGATGCGGGCGACCTCGCTGAGGCCGAGCGCGTGGATCTCATCGGGCGTCATGTCGGTCGTGGTGAACCGGCGCAGGGCGTTGGCATAAGCCTTGTCGCCTCCGGGCAGACGCCAGACGCCGGCATCGCTGGTCGTGTGGGGCAGTTGTTCCTGCAGCAGGGTCTGGGCGCGCCGGAAGGCGGGGATGATCTGGGAGGCCACCGTCTTCTCCGCCGCAGCGACAAACGCGGCCCGCTCCTGCGCCGTCACATCCTTCAGTTTGGCGGCGCGCTCGTCGAGCGAGGCGACGAAGACGTTCTTGGCCGGGGCGTCGCCGAGGAAGCGCTCGAACTGGCCGAGGGCGGACTTGGTGATGAAGTCCGGCATCAGGAAGCCGCGGATGGCGGCGTCCTTCGCCAGCGCGATGCCTTCGTCCATCTGGGCGGCGACGAGATCAAGCCGCGCCAGGTAGTTTTCAATGTCTCGCTTGTTGCGGATCGGGTGCGTCTGGCTGAGGAAGTTGACGAGGCTCACCTGCAGGCCGCCGAACTGGCTGAAGACGAAGTTGAAATCGGCAAATGGCTCGGAGTCCACGACGCCCCGGAGCGACCATTCGATGACGGACGCCGAGATGCGCTGCTCGGGGTCAAGCCCGGCGCGGTTGAACGACGCGAGTTCGGCGAGGGCGGCCTTGGCTTTCGTGATCCGCTCTGCGCGGTAGGCCTTCGTGATGGGGGTGAGCTGGCGGTCGAGCGCGTCCTGCTCGGCGCCGCTGAAGAACTGCGAGGCGGTGGCGCCGGTCGGGCTGGCCCGCATGGTCTCGGCGGTGAGCGCGTCGGCCCAGGGGTCGAAGTTTTTGTCGGCGGCCAGCGCGGAGACGGCAGTGGCGGCGAGGAGGGCGAACAGGCGGGGGATTTTCATAGGGGGCATTCACCAAACACTTTTCCCGCCAGAGGGCTAGCCGGGAAATCAGGAGGTGGAGCGGCTTGACCACAAGACGCTTGTTGAGAACGCGCTGGGGTCAGCGCGTTCCACCCCAATTCAGCAGGCACCCCCCCTCCGGCCTTGCCTCGGCCTCTTCCTGTGCAAGGCTTGCCGCATGCCCGCTGTGGAAGGTCTGCGCTCCCCCTATGACAAGAACGCCGGTGGCCTGCATCATCTCGGCCGCATGCTCGACAAGATGCGCCTGAAGCTGGCCGGCAAGCTCCCACCGGACTTCGAACGCAACTACGGACTGACCTTCGGCCTCGACGGCATCCTCTGCGGCTTCCTTGGCGTGAAATTCGAAGACATTGAGGCCCGGGTGAAGGTGGGTGGCACCGATGCGGAGATCGCGGAGTGGGTTTTTTCGCACGGGCTGCGACCCGGCCGGACGCAGGCCGTGGTCTGGAACGAATACATCCGCAAACTCGGCTGGAACGACCGCGGCACGGCGGTGCTGGTCAAGGCCAAGGCGGAAGGCGGCTACTCCGACCGGCACGACGTGGTGACCATCTTCGACGGCATCGAGGTGAGTGAGGACCGCCCGCCGGCGCCGCCACGGAGCTGATCAACCACAAAGACACGAAGAACACGAAGGTGAGGCAGGGAAATCGCGAAAGAGCTGAATCACGGAGCAGTATTGCTCGGCTTTTCCGCCCCTCCGCGTTTCCGCGATGGATTGATCGAGCCTACCTCTTCCGCGTGAAGACCAGCGGGTCGCCGTAGAGCGCGGGGTTGGCGAGGTTGGCCGAGATGAGTTTCTGGAGCGCGGTCCGGCCCCGGGTTTTTTCCGGCACGATTTTCGTGCTGACGGTGCACACCGTCAGTTTGTTGCCGTCGGCCGACAACGTGGCGGTGAGATAGGTGTAGAGGCGGTCGTGGTTCAACTCCTGCACGCTGAGGAAGGCGGTGCCGGCGAATTCCGAGTGGTAGGCGCGGTAGAGGTCGTGGTCCATGGCCACGACGTAGGTGGAGTCATCCAGTGAGCGGACGACCATAGCGTCCTTGCCCTCGTCGCCGCCGAGCCAGACGCCGAGGAGGCGTGCGTCCACGTTGCGTGTCGCGCGGGCCGTGAGCGGCACGTCGTAGTTGCAGCCGGCGAGAAGGAGAGCGGTGGCGACGAGGAGCCAGACGGATGAGAATTTCATGGGATTACCGGAGGAATAAACAGGGTTCAGCCGCGGATGGCACGGATAAACACGGAAAGGAATTTAAGATGGGCGGGATTCCGGCCGCGCGGCCAGAATTGGCCAATTGTGCGGTTAACCGCACAATCAGGCGAGGTGGTGAATTGTGCGACCAGTCGCACAATTGGGCCGGGGTGAATTCTGCCCGGTCGTGCAGAATTGGCGCTGAGCGGACGGGCTTCAATCCAGCCGGGTGAGCACACGCAGGCCAGGGATCTGTTTGAAATGCAGGTCGGTGGTGAGCACGGCGGCGTTGGTCTGAAGCGCGCAGGCGGCGATCAGCAGGTCAGGGGCGGGCAGGACAACGCCCTGGCGGTCGAGCGTCCAGGCCAGCCGCGCGGCCTCCTCCCACACGGAATTGCCGGTGGCGATAAAAAGCATGATGGAGAATTGCTCCTGGAACTTTCGCAGCACGCGCGGTTCGCGTAATCCGCGAGTTACTTCCAGAGCAATCATGCCACAGATGACAAATTCACGTTGATCGACGTGTTGCGCAAGTTCCTGAAAAGGATCGAGGCCGGCCCGCAGCCGGCTGATGTAGAAGTTACTATCGGGCAGAACGGCGTCGGCCATAAGAAGCCTGTTTTTTGTCGGAGACGAGCAAGCTGTGATTATCCAACGCGTCAGCGGTTGTAGGCGTGAAGGCAGAGCGTAACTCGTCGGGGGTCAATCCGAGGCCTTGACTGAAAAGTTCTTTCATTTTGTGCCGGCGTGCAGTGTCGGCCAGCGCGAGTTCTACGGCCTGCGTCTTGGTTTTAGCCCCGGTGACTTTCATGACCCGGGCCAGAACGTCCTCATCGATATGCATGGTCATTTTCATGATGAGGAGCACGGTATGGCTGTCTTGCCATACCGCAAGGCGAAAGTATGGCCAAGGAGCCATACCGGGGTGAGGTGAAATGGAGGGGCGGCGCCAAGCGGTGTCCCGGCAGGAAAAACGAAAAGGCCGCGGAGTGAGCCGTGCCAGTGGCAGGCAAGCCGCGGCCTGACCCGCCGTCGCCCTGCGGGCTATGGCGAGTCTCGTCCCGTGGCTTTCGCCACAGGCGAGGGTGGATAGGTTACGCCGGCTTCTTCTCGTCGACCGGGATGCGCATGCCGTAGAAGCTGCGATACACGAACACGAGCGCGATGAGGAAGAGCACGGCGCCGAGGGTGTGCTTCAGGCCGGCGGGCATGTTGACCGCGATCTCGACGGCGAGCAGACCGAAGAGCGTGGTGAACTTGATGACGGGGTTCAGCGAGACGGAGGAGGTGTCCTTGAACGGGTCGCCCACGGTGTCGCCGACGACGGTGGCGGCGTGCAGCGGGGTGTTCTTCATCTTGAGGTCGACCTCGACGATCTTCTTGGCGTTGTCCCAGGCGCCGCCGGCGTTGGCCATGAAGATGGCCTGGAAGAGGCCGAAGAAGGCCATGCCGATGAGGTAGCCGATGAAGAAGAACGGGTCGAAGAACGCGAGCGCCAGCGAGAGCAGGAAGATCACCATGAAAATGTTGATCATGCCCTTCTGCGCATACTGCGTGCAGATCTTCACGACTTCCTTCGACGCCTCGGTGGCGGCGGTGGTGGCGTCGAGCTTCATGTTGTCCTTGATGTAGACCACCGCGCGGTAGGCGCCGGTGACGACGGCCTGGGTGGACGCGCCGGTGAACCAGTAGATGACCGCGCCGCCCATGAGCAGGCCCATGAGGGCCTCGGGGTGCACGAGCGAAAGGCGCTCGAGGACGTTGAACGACGGGTCGATCGCCTGGTAATGCGCCTGGAGCATCATGATGATGCCGAAAACCATGGTGGTCGCGCCGACCACCGCGGTGCCGATGAGCACGGGCTTGGCGGTGGCCTTGAAGGTGTTGCCGGCGCCGTCGCCCTTTTCGAGCTGGTGCTTGGCGCCCTCGAAGTCGGGCTTGAAGCCGAAGTCCTTCTCGATCTCGGCGGCGATGCCGGGCTTGCCTTCGATCTGCGAGAGTTCGTAGACGGACTGCGCGTTGTCCGTGACCGGGCCGAACGAGTCGACCGCGATGGTGACCGGGCCCATGCCGAGGAAGCCGAAGGCCACGAGGCCGAACGCAAAGATCGGCGCCGCGAACGCGAACTGCGCGGGCATCATCTGCGCGACGGAGTCGAAGCCGGAGAAGTAGTAGGCACCGAACATCAGCGAGAGGATGCACAGGCCGGTCCAGAACGCGGAGAAGTTGCCCGCAACGAGGCCGGAGAGGATGTTGAGCGAAGCCCCGCCCTGGCGGGACGAGGTGACGACTTCCTTGACGTGGCGGCTCTCGGTGGACGTGAAAATCTTGGTGAACTCGGGAATCAGCGCGCCGGCGACGGTGCCGAGCGAGATGATCGAGGAGAGGACCCACCAGAGTTGGGGAATCGCGACGCCGGCGTCGTTCGTCACATTGCCGAGCAGGAAGTAGCTGGCGATGTAGGTGACCGCGATGCAGATGATCGAGGTGATCCAGACGAGGTTGGTCAGCGGGTGCTCGAGGTTAAAATTCTTCGAGTTACCCCAGACGGCCTTGGACAAGGCGTCGTTGACCCAGTAGCTGACGAGCGAGGCGAGGACCATCAGGATGCGCATGGCGAAGAGCCAGATGATGAGCGTGGCGCACAGCGCGGGGCTCGCGGCGAGCGCGAGGGCCAGGAAGGCGATGAGCGCGACCCCGGTCACGCCGTAGGTCTCGAAGCCGTCCGCGGTCGGTCCGACGGAGTCGCCGGCGTTGTCGCCGGTGCAGTCGGCGATGACGCCAGGGTTGCGGGGGTCATCCTCGGGGAGATTGAAGACGATCTTCATGAGGTCGGCGCCGATGTCGGCGATCTTGGTGAAGATGCCGCCGCAGATGCGGAGGGCCGAGGCGCCGAGGGACTCGCCGATGGCGAAGCCGATGAAGCAGGGGCCGGCGAGGTCCGTGGGGAGGAACGCCAAAATGCAGATCATGAAGAACAGTTCCGTGGCGACGAGCACGAGGCCGACGCTCATGCCGGACTTCAACGGGATGAGGAGCGTCGCGAGCGGGTTGCCCTTGAGCGAGGAGAACGCGGCCCGCGAATTAGCGACCGTGTTGATGCGGATGCCGAACCAGGCGACGCCGTAGCTGCCAAGGATGCCAAGCACCGAGGCGGCGAGAATGATCGCGACGTTGCCCGCGGAGTTGTGCGAGAGCACGCCGAAGTAGTAGGTCATGCACACCGCGATGAGCACCCACAGCACGGCGAGGAACTTGCCCTGCTGGAAGAGGTAGGTCTTGCAGGTTTCCCAGATGATCTGGGAGACGTCGCTCATTGATTTGTGCACCTGCAGGTTCTTCGTCTGGATATATTGCATCCAGCCGTAGGCGACGCCGAGGGCGCAGACGACGAGGCCGATCATCAGCACGTTCATGCCGGTGAGGGAGCCGTGGAAGAAGCTCACCGACCGGAGGTCGGGGATCTTGATGTCGGACTCGCTGGCGAGGGCGGGGGAGGCGGTTGCGGCCAGGGCCAGCAGCGCGCCAAGTTGTTTCCAGGGGGTGATTTTTAGCATCGGGTTTTGGAGTGTGTAGGCGCGGAACTTGGCAAACGCTCCGGGGTGAGGCCAGTAAAATCTCCTCACCCCAACGGCCTATTTGCCGCGGGCGGTTTGCCTCTGAATTGTCATTGCGAGGTGTCTCACCGCGTGGGACGACGAAGCAATCCAGCTGGATCGACACGGCGCGCTCGCGCACCTCGCGATGACAACCCGGTTGGATTTCCGTGGGGCGGAACCATTGACGCCCATGGCGGTTTAGGCTTCGTTTGTCCCGTCCATGCCGCTGCTGGAAATCACCCACCTGACCAAGACCTATGCCCGGCCCGGGGGCGGGATGCACCGGGTGCTGGACGTGCGGGAGTTTTCGCTGGCGGCGGGGACCCAGGTGGCGCTCCGGGGCGAGAGCGGGACGGGCAAGACCACCTTCCTCAACCTTATCGCCGGCATCCTCGCACCGGACTCGGGGGGCATCGTGCTCGCCGGCCGGGATCTGGCCAAACTCGGCGAATCCCGGCGCGACCGGCTGCGCGCGGAGACCATCGGCTATATTTTCCAGACCTTCAACCTGCTGCAGGGCCACACCGCGCTGGAAAACGTGGAGCTCGGCATGGCGTTCGGCCGCGGGGTCGACCGGGCGCACGCCGCCTCGTTGCTCAAGCGCGTCGGTCTGGGTGACAAGCTCGGGCATTTTCCGCGCCAGCTTTCGACCGGCCAGCAGCAGCGCGTAGCCGTGGCCCGCGCCCTGGCCAACCGCCCCCAGCTCGTCCTGGCCGACGAACCGACGGGCAACCTCGACCGCCGCCACGGCCGCGAGTCGCTCGAGCTGATCCGCGAGGTCTGCCGCGAGTCCGGCGCGGCGCTGCTGTTCGTGAGCCACGACGAACGGGTGCTGGCGGCCTTCGAGCACATGCAGGATTTCTCGGCCATGAACCGGGCGCTGGCAGTATGATCTTCACAGGAGGACACAGAGGCAGCAGAGCCAACCAATCATTGATTCGGATCTTACTCCTCCGCGCTCTCTGCGCTCTCCTGTAAAACAAAATGCTTTTCAACCTCATCTACCGCTCACTCCGGCAGCACGCGCTCTCGACCGTGGTCACGGCCGCCAGCATCGCGCTCGCCGCCGGCCTGCTGCTGACAGTATGGGTGGTGAAAACGCAGTCGCAGTCCGTCTTCGCGGCGACCAATTCCGGTTTCGACGCCGTGCTCGGCGCGCGCGGCTCGAAACTGCAGCTCGTGCTCAACGCCATCTTCCACCTCGAGGCCTCGCCCGGCAACATCACGGCCGCCGACTTCGAGATGATCCGGCGCCACCCGGCGGTGAAGACCGCCATTCCGCTGGCGCTGGGCGACACCGTGCAGGGCTGGCGTATCGCGGGCACCGTCGAGGCGCTGTTTAGCGACATCGAATATGCTCCGGGCAAACGCTATGCTTTCACGACGGGCGGACAGAATTTCAAGCTCGGCGCGACGGAGGCGGTGGTCGGCAGTTACGCCGCGCAACAGCTCGGCTGGACGGTCGGCAGCACCTTTCACCCGCATCACGGACTCAGTGCGGACGCGGGCCACGAACACGATGAGACCTACACGGTGGTCGGTGTGCTCACGCCCACCAACACCCCGGCGGACCGCGTCATCTGGATTCCGCTGGAGGGAGTGCAGACGATGAGCGGCCACAATCCGCTGGCCAAGACCGAACTCAGCGCCGTGCTCATCCAGTTGCGCGCGCCGACCGCCGGCCTGATGCTCAACAACCAGCTCAACGCCTCAGGCGGCAAGCTCACCTTCGCCTATCCGATCGGCAGCATCGTGGCCGAGTTGTTTAACAAGATCAGCTGGGTGGACCAGGTGCTGACGCTCGTCGCCTGGCTCGTCGCGGCAGTGGCGGCGGGCTCGGTGCTCGTGAGCATCTACAACTCGATGAGTGCACAGGCGCGCGACATCGCCATCCTGCGCGCGCTCGGGGCGCGGCGGCGCACGGTCTTCGGCGCCGTGGTCGGCGAGGCGGCGGCAATCGGCCTGCTCGGCTCGGCGGCGGGCTTTGCCGTATTCGCCGGGCTGGCGGCGTTTGTGGCTTCCATCATCCGGGCGCAGACGGGCGTCGTGCTCGAGCCCTTGCAATGGAACCCGGTGTTCTGGTGGGGCCCGGCGACCTTCGTGGGTCTCGCCGTGCTCGGCGGCCTCGTGCCCGCGTTCAAGGCCTACCGCGTGCCGGTGGCCGAGACTATTGCGCCCGTCTCTTGAGTAAACACTTTGACGTGCCGCTGCTCCTGGCTACCTTCCGCGCCATGCAGAACCGTCTTCGTTTTTTCCTGTTGCTGGCCGGCGCCGGCGCGCTGGCGTTGCGTGCAGCCGAGCCGGCCAAGGCGGAGGGCTATGAGAACGTCGGCTTCGACCGGCTGGCGGCGTTCAATTACACGCCGCCGGAGACCGAGACGGCCGGACCGAGCAATCAGATTCCCGACCGGATCAAGGCGCTCGACCAAAAGAAGGTCGCCGTGACGGGCTTCATGCTGCCGACCAAGATGGACAAGGGCCTCGTCACTGAGTTCTTGTTGGTGAAGGACCCGATGATGTGCTGCTACGGCGTGATGCCGAAGATCAACGAGTGGATCGTGGTGAAGATGGTCGCCGGCGGCGTGAAGCCACTGATGGACATCCCCATCACCTTCGAGGGGAAGCTGAAGGTGGGCGAGATGTTCGAGAACGGCTACCTGACCGGCGTCTATCTGCTCGAGGGCGACAAGATGGCCGGCGTGAAGGGGTGAAGCGGCGGCTCGCGCCGCAAGGGTGAAGTATTCAGGGGCAAGGGCCCCGGGGTTTGACGGCCAGATTTTTTGTGGGAGCGAGCTTGCTCGCGACATTCACGCCGGACTCGCGAGCAAGCTCGCTCCCACAGTTCTAATCCAAGCCGAAGCTGGCTTCGGGGTTATCGGCCCAAAGGGAATAAAGGCGGGATCTGCCGCCGAGGCTGGCGCACTCGTCGCGATCCCGCCCTACAGACGGCTCAGCGGGCGTAGACGCCGTGGACGTCGAGGCCGGGCTCAACGGTGACCTTGAAGGTCTGCTTCATCTTCAGGTCCTTGAAGGTGAGCTCGGCGGTGTAGTCGCCGGCCGGGACAAATTTCTTGCCGTCGTCGCCGCCGTATTCGACGCGAAAATCCTTGCCGAGGCGCAGATCCCAGTTGAAGCGGTTGAAACCCGGGACGCCCGGCTGCTCGAATTTGGCCACGGTGTGGCCGGCGGCGTCGGCGATGCTGACCTCGAATTTTTCGCCGGTGAATTCCTTGATCCACACGGTGAGCAGCGCGCCCTCGGCCGGATTCTCGCCGCGGAACAGGCCCTTGCCGTTGGAGTCGGTCCAGTCGGGCAGGAGGTGGCGACCGTGGGCGGGGCGGATGCTGAAGAGGTGCGCGTTCTTCGCGGCGATCTCGGCCGTGAATTCGCGGAGCGGCCGGGTGTCGTCGAGAACGTAGATGGAGCGACCGTGGGTGGCGATCACGAGGTCGGCCTCGCGCGGATGGATCTTCAGGTCGTCCACCCGGACGGCGGGGAGGCCGCCGAATTTCACCCAGTGTTTGCCGCCATCGGCAGAGACGAAGAGGCCGAACTCGGTGCCGGCGTAAAGCAGGCTGGCGTTGACGGGATCCTCCCGCACGACGGAGACATGGGCGTTGGCGGGCAGATCGCCGGAGAGGCGCGTCCATTCTGCGCCGAGCTTGGAGAACTTGTAGAGATAAGGCGCGTTGTCGCCGGCGCGGTAGGCGGTGAAGGCGACATAGGCGGTGCCGGCGTCGAACTGGCTGGGCTCGATGCGGGCGATCCATTTGCCGCGGGCCTCGGCGGGGATGGTGTCGGTGAGTTCCTTCCACTGTTTGCCCTCGTTGTCGGTGAACCAGAGACGGCCGTCGTCCGTGCCGGCGAAAAGGCGGTCGGCCTGCAGCGGAGACTCGGCGAGGGAGTAGACGACGGCGTAGGTCTCGGCGGCGCTGCCGACGGTGGTGGTCTTGTCCTGCTCGTTGCGCGAGAGATCGGGGCTGATCATCTCGAACTGCTCGGCGTGGTGGGTGAGCTTGAAGATGCGGTTGCCGCCGAGATAGAGCGTGTCCTTGTGGTGCTGGCTGCCGATGAGGGGCGAGTTCCAGTGGAAGCGGAAGGCGGGCGAGCCTTCCGTGACCTTGGGCTGGGCGTCGTGCAGCTCGCCGGTGCGGCCGTTGTAGCGGTGCACGGTGCCGCCTTGCGACTCGGCGTAAATCACATCCGGATCTTCGCGGTCGAAGACGGTGTAGAAGCCGTCGCCGCCGCCGAGGTTCATCCAGTGGGCGTTGAGGAGGCCGTCCTTGCTGTAAGTGCGGTGGGGCGCGGCCCAGTTGTTGTTGTCCTGCAGGCCGCCGGCGACGCGGTAGGGCGTGGAGTTGTCGACATCGATGCGATAGAACTGGCCCGCGGGAATCTTGTTGAGGAAGTCCCAGTTTTTGCCGGCGTCGAAGGACTGGTAGAGTCCGCCGTCGTTGCCGACGACCAGGTGCTGCGAGACCGGCGGCTTGGGTTTCTCGGCGGGCTCGCCGGGTTTCGGCGCGGCCGGGGCCTTGGGCGCGAGCGCGCTGCCGGGCCGGATGGCCAGGGCGTGGACATCGACATGGACCTTGCCGAAGAGATCCTCGCGGAAGTTCTTCCCGCCGTCGTCGGAGACGTAGACGATCCAGCCGAGGTCGTAGACGCGCTGGTCGTTGGCCGGATCGATTTCGATCTTGCTGAAATAGAAGGGGCGGGGGTTGAGCGGGTTGACGCGCGTCCAGGTGGCGCCGCTGTCCTCGCTGCGGAAGATACCGCCTTGCTTGCTGTGGTTTTGATCAATGTCACTCGCGCCGCCGGCATCGCTTTGCACGACGGCCATGACGACGCCCGGCTTGCTCTTTGCCACAGCGAGGCCGATGCGGCCGGTCTTGGCGGGCAGGCCGGTGGTGAGTTTCGTCCACGTGTTGCCGCCGTCGGTGGATTTGAAAATGCCGCCGACATCCGCGCCGTCCTTGGTGGCGTTGACGCCGTAGAGGAAGGCCCAGGGCTTGCGCTGGCGGGCGTAGAGGGCGGCGTAGAGCACGTCGGGATTGGCCGGGTCGATCACGAGGGCGGAGGCGCCGGTGACGGCGTCATTGGGTGTGGGCGCGGTGAGGACGGGCTTCCAGGTCTTGCCGCCGTCGGTGGTCTTGTAGACGCCGCGCTCGCCGCCGTCGGCCCAGAGCGAGCCGCCGGCCGCGACCCAGACGATGTCGGGGTTCGTCGGATGGACGACGAGGTGGCGGATGGTGCGCGAGTCCTTGAGGCCGGCGAACTCGAATTTGCCGCCGCCATCGGTGGACTTGTAGAGACCGATGCCCCAGCCGGAGGAATTGCGGTCGTTGCCCTCGCCGGTGCCGACCCAGACGATGTCGGAATTGGACGGGGCGACGGCGACGGCGCCGACGGACTGGCACGGGATGTCGTCAAAGATGGGCGCGAAGGTGACGCCGTTGTTCGTGGTCTTCCACACGCCGCTGGTGGCAAAGCCGGCGTAGTAAGTCGCGGGGCTCACCGGATCGAAGGCGATGTCGGAGATGCGGCCGCCCATGACAGCGGGCCCGATGGCGCGGGCCTTGAGGTTCTTCAACTGGGATTCGGTGACGGACTGGGCGGGGGCGAGCACGGTCGCCAGGAGGGCGACGAGGGGAACCAGAAGGCGCGATTTCATATGCCGACAGCAGAACGGCTCCGCCGGCACCCGGCAAACAAAACCTGACTTGGCGCCGCTTACGCCGCTCAGCGCGAGATATCCCGCTGTGTGAGGACCTTGAAGCCGCGGGTGTTGAGCGCGGATGCGGCGAGATCGTTGTCCTCGACGCTGAGAGCGAGGGCCGAGCGGCCGCGCGGGCGCATCAGGAACGAGTAGGCGTAGTGGATGTTCACCTCGACGGTGAGCAGCGCGCCGAGCACGGCGC
>JANNDM010000128.1:0-3548 GCA_031387725.1 Verrucomicrobiota bacterium
CACCCACACAAAAAAGGTGATGAACCCCCAATAAGCATCGAACAGGGTCGCGATGAACCACGGGTGCGTGAAGACATCGCGCGGCACCGCGAAGAGCGGGCATTGCAGGCTGGCCCAGGTGGTAACCCAGAGCATCGAGGCCAACACCACGGCGAAGAGGAGGCGAAGAAAGAATAGCATTGGTATTGGGTTTGTGGGTGGGGCGGAGCGGGCCGGTGCGCCTACCTCAGAATGAGAGGTTGTTGGGGCGCGTGTGCACGGTCTGCACGACGGAGATGTTGCGCATGGCAAAGGCGGCCTCGCAGTAACAGAGATAATAGTCCCACTTGCGGATGAAGCGCTCGTCAAATCCCAGCGCCCGCACGGCGGCGAGCCGGGCATGGAAGAGCTGCCGCCAGGAGTGCAAGGTGCGCGCGTAGTCGCGGCCCAGGTCCTCCAGGCCGTGGAGCACGAAGCCGCCTTGTTCGGTCAGCAACCGGTTCAGGCGGTTGACCGAGAGCAGCAGGGAGCCCGGGAATATGTGCTTTTGGATGAAATCCACGCCGCGCCGGAGCTGGTTGTAACGGGCGTCGGGATAGGTGATGAATTGGAGCGCGATGAGACCATCGCGCTTGAGCACGCGGTCGCACACGGCGGCGTATTTGCGGAGATATTCATGACCGACGGCCTCCAGCATCTCGATGGAGACGATCTTGTCGAACTGGCCCGTGAGGTCGCGGTAATCCTGCAACCGTACCTCAATGCGGTCACTGAGACCGGCGGCCGCGATGCGGGCGCGGGCGCAGGCGACTTGCTGCGGCGAGAGGGTGAGCGTGGTGATGCGGCAGCCGTAATTTTTCGCGGCGTGAATGCTCCAGCCGCCCCAACCGGTGCCGATCTCGAGCACGTGGTCGGTGGACCGGAGGTGCAGCTTGCGGCAGAGGGCGTCGTTTTTTGCGACCTGCGCGGTCTCCAGGGTCTCGGCTCCCGCCCAGCGGGCACCGGAATACATCATCGCCGGATCGAGCCAGAGGGCGAAGAAATCGTTGGAGAGGTCGTAATGTTCGCGGATGTTCCGGCGCGCCGTGGCGCGGGAATTGGGGCGGAGAAGGTGACCGAGGCGGTTAACGGTGCGGAGCAGATTCAGGGCGAGCGATTTCGCCTGCTGCGAGCCGGTGAGGGTGGGCGCGTGTTCGAGGTTGAGGATGAACCAGCCGACCAGCGAGGTGAGATCGGGGGACTCCCAGTCGCCGTCGAGGTAGGACTCCGCGAAGCCGATATCGCCGTAGAGGGCGCACTTTTTGAAAAAAACCGGCCGGTGCACCCGGAGGAAGGCGGTGTTGCTGACGCCCGGAGCCACGGGGGTGGCTGAGGCGGCCTCACCGAACACGCGCCCCGTGCCATCAGGCAATTCGAGGTGCAGCCGGCCGAGTTTCATGGCCGCAAAGGAGTGGAGCACGGCACCTTGGAAAATGGAGACCGCGGGCAGGCGGGGGGAAGTGGCGGTGGACGCGGTGGGGGCGAGATCGTGGCTCATGTTTTCGAAGTAGGTTGGGCGGCGGGAGTGAGGCTGGCATGGGGCCGGTAGAGGTCGCGTTGGGCCTCGGGCCGGGCGGCCTTGGCGAACCAGGGCACGTTTTTGAGATACAGGCGGAAGGCGTTCCAGTGGATCAGCCCGATGACCCGCAGGGTGATGAAGGGATATTTCAGGGTGAACCAGGCGAGCGCCCGATCGGTCAGCGGCTGGCGCGTGCCGGTGAGGGAGCTGGTGAGCGTGCGCTGGCCGGCGTCGTAGTCGTCGATTTGCACCGAAAGCTTGTCGCCCGGAGCGCGCAGCGTGAAATCAAAGGCCACGTCCATGTCGGTGAAGGGCGACACGTAGAAATACTTCGGCGTGCGCAGGGCGAAGGTGGTGCCCTGCCGCGTATCCGGCCCGAGCACGAAGGGCTTCATCTCCTTGAAGGTGTTGGTGACTTCCGCGAGAGCCGCGACGGGCTGGCCCTGCCGGTCGTAGCAGAAATAGAACGAGACGGGGTTGAAGAGGTAGCCGAATACACGCGGCAGGGCGATCAGCAGCACCCGGCCGCCCGTGAGATCAATCCCGCGGTCCGCCAGATAGGCAACCACCCGCGTCTTCAGTCGGGTGGGTGAAGAGGCGGAGACGGCGGGCTGAGAGGGGTTGTGCAGCGGTTCGCCGGCGGGGAGGAAGTCACGCTCGCGACCAGCCTTCGCCAAGGCTTCGGCGGGTTGCGCCAGCCGCGTGGGCGCGTGAATCTTCTCCCCGGTGGGCAAAAAGTCATTTTCGCAAAAGCTGTAAAGGTTGCGGCGATTGAGGGAAAAAAACCGCAAGCGGCGGTGCAGGGCCTCCAATTCATCCAGGTCGATCGCGAACATGAAAATGCGATACAGGAACCGGTGGGCCGAGGGCGAAAACCGGTGGTGCAGCACCTGGCACTCGTAGAGGCAGGAGTTCATGCGTGGGGGTAAAGGGACAGCATGCAGGGTGGATGCCACGGGGATAGCGCAGAAAGTTTCAATAGTCCAATCATGGTCGGTCGGTCCAGGGATCGCGGCCGAGCAACTGGCGGCTGAGGTTTACGGCCGAGAGCAGGCCGTCCTCGTGGAACCCGTAACGCGTCCAGGCTCCGGCAAAATAGGTCTCGGTGCCGCCGGTGGCCGCCGCGTTGAGGACGGGAATCTCCGCCTGCGCCCGCACGGCGCCGAGGCTGAAAAGCGGGTGCTCATACGGGATGGTCTTGAGCACTTTCGTGGGATTGATCCGGTCGGTCCCGTTGATCGAGACAAAATAATTTTCCCGGTCGGACACCCCCTGCAGGCAGTTCATCCAGTAGTGGGTGGCGGGGGCAATACCGCCGGCGCCGTCGTGCGCGAGGGAGTAGTTCCAGGCGGACCAGGCGAGCCGGGTGCGCGGCATGACGGTGGTGTCGGTGTGCAGGGTGGCGGTATTGGGCTGGTAATGGAACTCGGCGAGCAGCCGCGACTCATCAGGGGTCGGATCCGCGAGCAACCCGAGGGATTGGTCGGCGTGACAGGCGAGGATGACCTGATCGAAGCGTTCGACCGCGCCGGTGGATGTGGTGAGGGCAACGCCGCCTTTTCCCCGCTGGACCCGGGTGATTCCGGCGCGGGGCCGGAGGCGGTCGCGCCAGGGGGCGGTGAGGCGCTGCACATACTCCTGCGCGCCGCCGTCCACCGTCCACCACTGGTGCTGGGTGCTCAGGCCGAGGAAACCGTGGTTGTGGAAAAACCGGAGCAGGGTGGTGGCGGGAAACGCGAGCATCTTCTCCGGCGGAGTTGACCACACGGCCGAGCTCATGGGCGCGAGATAGAGTTCGAGAAAGTCCGGACCGTAGCCGCGCCGCCGCACGTAGTCCCCGAGCGTGACCTCGGCCCACGCCGGGTCGGCCAGCGCCGCGACCGCCTCGCGGTTGAAACGGTCGATGGCGAGGAGCATGCGGATGAAGCGGGGACGGAAAAGATTCCGACGCTGGGCGAACAGGTGGTTGAGCGACGAGCCGGCGAACTCCAGCCCCGTGGCCTCATGCCGC
>JANNDM010000136.1:0-31866 GCA_031387725.1 Verrucomicrobiota bacterium
GATATCTATCGCGAACTGCAAAGTTACGATGTGGATGTCAGTTGCTACGATCCCCAGGCGGACCTCGCCGAGGTGAAGCACGAATACGGCATCGAGTTGCTGGCAGATGCTCCGCAGCGTGGGCCTTTCGACGCGGTGATACTTGCGGTCAAGCACCGTGCCTTGCTCGCTGCCTATCCCCGGGAGAAACTCCAGTCCCTCGGCGGATCACGTCCGCTGGTGGTCATCGATGTGAAGGGGTTTCTGGCCAGAGGGCAGACTCACACCGGCGCGACAGTCTGGCAGCTATGACGGCTTCAGCCTTGCAGAGAGTGGACGGGCTCATACACATCTACAACTGGCTGGACGAAGCCCACAGACACACATGCCAACCGTCTTACGCGTCGGACCCTATCGGTTCCACTTTTACACCCGCGAGCCTGGCGAACCGCCGCACATTCATGTGGAGCGTGACGATAAGGAGGCCAAATTCTGGCTCCAGCCGCTTGCCTTGGCCCGCAATTATGGATTTGCTCCCCACGAGATCAACGAACTTACGAATCTTGTTCGAATACACCAAGAAATCCTGATGCAAAAATGGAATGAATGCCATGGAACGAAACAAGGATGAGATGATCGCAGTGGAGGCGGCCGTGCGCGACGGCCAAATCTGGCTGCGGTTGCTGGACGGGGCGACGCACACCTTTCCGGTGCAGTATTATCCCCGCTTGGCCGCAGCGGCTCCTGGACAGTTGGCTGCGGTAAAACTCCGGGTAGGGGGCAGGGCATTGCGTTGGGAAGAGATCGATGAGGATGTCTGGATTTATGACGCTGTGACGGGACGGTATCCAGTGGTAGAGGCAGGCGTCGGCACAGCGGGACGATGAATTGCAACCGGCTCCTGAGTTGCAGGAGAAAGTGCGACAATACTGAGGATTATGCTTAGGCATGTGACCTTAATATGGAATGAATACCTAGTATTGGTGGCGGGAGATCGTGCGTCCGAATGACGCACGAGCTCAGAGTGGCAGGGGTTGAAACTACGATGAGGAGAACAGCATATCCAAATGAGACGACGGTGGCGCTTGAGGAGCGTGAGGAACAGCTAGGAGAGCCAGCCGTCGCCAAGGCTTCAGCCTTCGCCCGGCCTACGGCTGACAGGATGGCTGGTTCGACCAGCCGTGCTGCGGCAGGCGAAGAGGACGTGCCCGAGATACGTCACTCGGGGTTGGAGGGCAGAACTTTGAGCAAACCGATCCAAAACACGCCGGCCCAGGCGCCGGGCAACAAGGAGAGCGCGTGCGTCCGAATGACGCACACGCCATCAGGGGCGGGCGGGCCGAGAGGCGGATCCTGGAAGTCGGGGGTGGAGGGCGCACCGTTGCTGGCTCACCGCCGACCCGGTGGCTGTCCGGGCCGGTCGCCCGGCAAAAACGACGTGCCGGACATCCGCAATACCCGCGTGATCGACATCTATCGTGAACTGCAGAGCTACGATATCGATGTCAGCTGTTACGACCCCCAGGCGGATATTGCCGAGGTTAAACACGAATACGGCATCACACTCCTAAGCGAAGCACCGCACAAGGGTCCGTTCGACGCGGTCATTCTCGCGGTTAAGCACCGAGCCCTGCTCGCCACCTATCCGATCGAGAAAATACAGTCTCTTGGCGGGGCTCGCCCGCCGGTCGTCATTGATGTGAAGGGCTTTTCAGTGAAATGGCCGACTAACCACGGGGCGACCGTTTGGCAATTATGACGGCTTACGTCTTGCAGAGAGCGGCGGGCGGTATACAAATTTGCACCACAGCATGAGAGCCAATCGGGCAGTCTAACGGGCAGCTCGAGGAAACAACCCGACCTAAATTATGAACGCAACAGTTGAGACCATTACATCGGAAGCCCTGCACCTTACCCAAGACCAGCGGCTGACCCTGGCCCACCGTATCCTGGCGAGCGTGGAACCGGCACCTGATGCCAAGGTGGAGAGTGAGTGGGGGGCGGAGATACAGGAGCGGATACGGAAATACGATGCCGGCCTGTCGGTCGGCATCCCCAGCGCACAGGTGTTTGCCGGGCTGGACGAAAAACTGAAACGATGAAGCACGGGTTTCTCACGGAAGCGCGTGATGAATTTGAGGCAGCGGCACTCTATTATGAAGGCAAGGAAACCGGTTTGGGGGTGAGATTTCGCCATGAAGCGGCGCATGTGATCGAGCGGATTGCGGCTGATCCCTTTCTTTGGCGGGAACGACTTTTGCGGCCATGAGAGCGCTTGTGGCGTCAAGGGTGCAGCGAGGGCCTGAGGACCAAACACCAAATGACGGTAACACCAAAATCGCGACCGCTCAACGCTGACAAGGGCATACATTCGTGCGTCCTAATGACGCACGCGCCCTGAGCGGCCGGGATTGAAACAGCGATGAGGAGAAAAACGCTTACCGATGAGAGGACGGGGTCGCTGCAGCGGCGGGCCATCGCCAGGTGCGGCGGGACGTTCAGGGAGGACGGGCCCGAGATCCGCCACCCGGGGTTGGAGGACAGAACTTTGAGCCAACCGATCCAAAACACGTTTGGTCAGGAACCGGACAGGAATGGGCGTGTGCGTCCGAATGACGTTTATCCGCCTGTGGCGGCGCCGGAGGCGACCAGGGCACAAGCTTTTGCCGCCGGGGAGGGAGAGGGGGCCGCGGGAAAACGGGGGAGAGAGGACACGGAATGAAGCCAAACGTAGTGAGACGATGCCGCCAGATCGCGGTGGTCTTGGCCGACCTCATGCGCCATCCCCGCGACCCGGCTGCGATGCTCCGCCGTGCGGGTGAGTTTGCCTTCCCGGCATTCAGGAAACGGCTGGCGGCTGTTTTGGAGAAATAGCAAATAGACTACGAGTAACTGACATGAAAAATACAGCTCTAGTAACAGGCGGGGCGGGCTTTATTGGTTCTCACTTGGCCGAGCACCTGCTGGCGAATGGCTGGACGGTCCGGGTGTTGGACGACCTGTCAACGGGGCACGTGGCCAACCTGGCGGCGGTTGCCGAGAGGATCGAGTTCATCCAAGGCAGCATCACTGACTCGAAGCTGGTGGAGCGTGCCGTCGCTGGAGCTGAAGTGGTGTTTCACCTCGCAGCCAAGGTGTTCGTGCCGGAGTCGTTCGAGAAGCCGGAGGAGTATGAGCACGTCAATGTGCAGGGCACGGCGATACTGTTGGCAGCGGCTAAGAAGGCCGGTGTTCGGCGGGTGGTGTTTTCGTCTACTTGCGCCGTGTATGGCGACACGACCGATCTTCCTATCGTCGAGACGGCGCCGACAAATCCACTTTCGCCCTATGCGAAGAACAAATTGGCTGCGGAGGAACTCGGGCGCCAGGCGAGCACGTGCGTCATAACGACGCACGCGCCGGGAGGGGCGGTGGGGACGGGAATAGGAGGGCAGATGACGGAGAACCCGTCTACGCTGGGCTACGGCGAGGCAAGCGGAGGACGGAACGGAAACCCAACCAGGGCGGCGGGCGGGATGGCCTTCACGGCGCTGCGTTATTTCAATGTCTATGGCCCGCGGCAGGACCCGCGGTCAGCCTATTCCGGGGTGATCAGCCGTTTCGCCGATGCGCTCAAGAGGGGCGAGCAACCAGTGATCTATGGAGACGGGAGCCAAACCCGTGACTTCATCCATGTGAGCGATGTCGCGCGCGCCAATCTACTCGCCGCGAAACAGACCGGCCCAACATTCGCCATCTACAACGTCGGCACCGGCCGCGAAACATCAATTAAAGCGCTATACGAATTGATTACCCGAGCCCAAATATTGAGGCGGTCTCCTCAATGCCAGCCCACTCGTGCTGGAGATCTCATGCGCTCCGTCGCGAGCATTGCACTGATCAAAAATGATCTGGGTTTTGCTGTTGGCACGCTCATGGACGATGGGGTGACTGATTTGCTCAAGGGAAACTTTTTTGCGAGCTAGTGTGCAGGCAGCACTTATCGACACTGCCGAAGGCCGATCCAAATAAACCACATGACTACAAAAAGACGCAAACCAACCAACTCAGCCGCACGCGTAAGTTACTACAAACATGCGGCCGCAATCGTAGAATCGATGAACATCGGCCACTCCACAAGAGTGTGGGCATTTGCGCACATATTGCCCGGGGCCGTTGTTGGGAAAGACTGTAACATATGTGACCACGTGTTTCTGGAAAACGACGTGATTGTCGGAGATCGGGTTACGATCAAGTGCGGGGTGCAACTTTGGGCCGGAATTCGGGTTGAGGACGATGTCTTCATCGGACCAAACGCGACCTTCACCAACGATCCATTTCCGCGCAGTAAAATATATCCCAAGTCATTTTCTAGAACGATAATTCATGCCAAAGCCTCTATCGGGGCGAATGCAACAATTTTGCCGGGCATCACTATCGGCACTAATGCGATGATTGGTGCCGGAGCTGTAGTGACGCGAGATGTTCCGCCCAACGCGATCGTTGCCGGAAATCCAGCTCGGATTACAGGCTACGTCACAACTGCTAAACTTCGCCCATTTGACGCACGGTCTATTACTAGGCTAAGGGCTAATACCATTCTGCCTGGTGGTGCTAGATTGATTGATCTAAGAGTGGTGACTGATTTACGGGGAGGTCTATCGGTTGCTGAGGTAGGATTGCACGTGCCGTTCACTCCCAAGCGACAGTTTTATGTATTTGATGTTCCGGCGCCAGAGATCAGAGGAGAGCATTCGCACAAAAAACTGAAGCAGTTCCTGGTTTGCGTGAGCGGCAGTTGCCATGTCGTGCTTGATGACGGCACGCAAAGGTGCGAGGTGATCTTGAACGGCCCCCAACAAGGACTTTATATTCCGCCTATGGTCTGGGCAGTTCAATATAAGTATGATCCCAGGGCGGTATTGGTCGTTCTCGCTTCGGATCATTACGATGCCGACGATTATATCAGGAACTACGAGCAGTTCATTGCGCTGACTCGTGTTGGCAAAAAGCGCACAAGGTAAAAATGAACGATACCCCAAATAGATTTTCAAAGAGACTACAGTATCTCTTTCGTCGGATTGAGTGGGCGGTATGTCAGGGCCCCCGTGTCTTGAAGTATCGCTTGCTTTCCGATTGCGCTAGAGTCGAGGGACGCGCAAGTGCAGATCAACCAATGATGCTGAAAGGCAGGGGGCGAATCCGGTTTGGACAAGGTGTTCGCTTCGGGGTGGATAACTCACCGCTATATTTATCAGGATATGCATACCTCGAGGCGAGAGAGATGGACAGCTTGATTGAGATAGGCACTCGCGTTTGGTTTAACAATGGCTGCACTCTTATTAGCGCTGGTCCTGGCATTTTTGTGGGCAACGACGTGTTGGTTGGCAACGAGGTTCAAATCTACGATTCCGACTTCCATGACCTGCATCCACAGCGCCGCAAAAATGGTGAGGCACTGACGGGCACTGTGGTAATTGGCGATAATGTGTTTCTAGGGAGCAGGGTTACAGTTCTGAAGGGTGTGAATATCGGCAATAATGTTGTTGTCGGTGCAGGAACAATTGTTACCAAAAACGTGCCTGAGGGTGCGATTGTCGCGGGGAATCCGGCGCGGGTCGTAGGACAGTGCTGCTGAGATAGTGTGCTGCGGACGGCTGCGATGAAGTCTATATTTATTCCTCGGATCGGTAGATCACCTAATGAGTAGTGTCTCTGTAGTAATTCCAACTTGGAATCGGTCGAAGATGGTAGTTCAGGCTGTGGAAGCGGCGTTATCTCAAACACGAGGCCCATCAGAAATAGTGGTGTCTGATGACGCTTCTCCTGACGATACGGTAGCCGCATTAAGTCGTATTTCGGCGCAAGATCCGCGCGTGAAGGTGATAAGCCAGCTAAAGAACAGTGGGGGCGTTCCGAATTGGAATTCGGTCATAGGTGCGGCAACCGGCGAGTTTATTGCGTGGTGTTCGGATGACGATCGATTCCTGCCTGACCATCTCGAGGCGAGCGTGGGGTTTCTTGAACAAAACACCGAAGTTGATATGGTTCACTCAGGATTTCTGAATTTTCTGGAAGGCAGCAAGAACGTCGAGTCGTTGCAGGAAGTCACAGGCAAGTCTGAAAAGTGCGCATTTAAGAGCGATAGAATCACCCGTTTGCATGGTGTTGGTATAATGCGTTACATGATAAAGCACTATACATGGCCGTTTCATCCATCCACTTTGGTTTTCAGAAGGAGCTTTTGGCTCAAGGTGGGGCTGTTCGATCCCACATATCAGCTGGCCGACACCGACTGGTTTGTTCGCGCAGCCTTCGAAGGCATCATTGCCTACATTCCACGATATTCCGTGATCAATCGCCGGCATCGCGACAATTGGAGTAATCGCGTCGGTAGCATACGAATGCAGCAGGAAGTGAACGCAATCATGACCAAAGCAATCGTGCGAGCAAGCGGGGTAAGTGGTTCGGCTAGATTTGCCACCGCCATGGCCAGATGGCAGTGGTCGTCTCAGTATCAATTCATGCTCGCGCGGCTGTTCGTCGCTCGCTCTAGGGCCGGCATGCCCGAGATTGCGATTGAAGCGGCTGATGAAATGTTACGCTCATTCTGGGTATTTCGATCCGTGATTTCACGGGCAATTTGGAGGTCGGCGGCCGAGCGGGTGGGGCGGTGCCTTGCTTGGCTGCAAATCCATGCATTTGGCGGAATGGCAAAATATAATCACGTTGGAGAGTTTACCCCCAAGTGAGTCTCTCCTGTATCATTTCTCGTAGTTCTAGATGGCAGCTAAGGTGCTAGTTCAATCTCCCGGAGCGAAATGGCACTGGAGCCCTGTGTGCTCTATCACTTGCGCGTTTGCATCGCAAGGTTTGGTCGTTCTGCAGGCTATCCTCATTGCGCGAAATTTGGGGCCGGGTGGTCGCGGAGAATTGGGCTTGATTCAGCTTGTGCCACCACTGCTCTCGGTGTTTGCCGGCTTGGGGCTGACACAGGCATTGGGTGCACTAGTGCCGCGTAATCTTGCAGGCGGGCCCGGATTATTTTGGGCGAGTTTTCGGTTTTCGGCAATTGCAAGTGTAGCATTGGTGCTTGTGGCAGGTATCACATTCATGCTCACCGCGTGGCCATCGCCGGAGCTCAGTGCGATTTCGATATTGTTTCTGCTTATCACGCCGATCGAGATGCTGCATTCGCTCCCGCGAGATTATCTTATACCGCTAAAACTGTATTTTGCCTACGACATGCTGAGGCTGACGCAGGGCCTTGTCACCTTGGCAGCGATCGGGGCACTTGCGTTAATGAAGATAATGACACCCGTAACCGTTACACTGGCACTTCTTGCCGCCGCACTAATGCAGGCGGCAATATCCTGGGGCGTCGCAGGGGCGCCGCTACGCCAGTCTGTAAGCCCTGTCGACCAACGACAGCTACTGCGTTTTGGGGTGATCTGTATGATAAGTGGCTTTGCGGCCGTATTTCAGGCTAGGATATTTCAGTATCTCATCGGGACTCAACGCACTGTCGAAGAACTCGGGCTTTTCATAGTTGCGATCACATGGGGAGGACTCGGAGCCCCATTATGGCAGGTGGCCCAAGTTCGTCTATATCCGATAATCGCGAAAGCCCATGGCGAGGGGAAGGGCACCATGGCTTTCAGGCGGGCAGCAATGATCGGAGTAGGAGTTTGTGCAGTGGCAGCGATGGTGGGTTCGACCATCACTCCGTGGCTGTTTCCAATTGTGCTGGGCAAGGAATTTGCCGGTGGCGTCACCTTGGCCGCCCTTTTCGCGCTGGTGATGCCACTGCAATCCTATGCATCACTGCTGGGATTTGGCCTGCGTGCGTTGGGACGTCCTACACAGGCACTGTGGATAGACTATATCGCGGCGGGCAGCGCCGTGATACTGGCAGTAGTCCTGAGTATTTACGCCACATCATTGACTGTTTATGGCTGGGCCATCCTGGCAGGCAACGTGATCGCGATCGGGGTTGCCTACTGGCTGGGAGTGCGGCGCGACACCCAAGCCGGTGGCTAGCTTTGCATTGCTCCGCACTCGTTAAAAAGACCATAACTGTCCTTCAACAGATGACTCCTGGGAAAAATAGTCTGCAAAGTGCGCCGGCCACCATGCTGTTTCTGGCGATTCCCGCCGTGCTATTCAGCAGCTCAATTTATACTCAGGTATTTCTGCCTGTGCCTGTGATGGTGTTGGCATTCTGGGTGATTTTTGGCTACAGCCTGATCTTGTGGACTGGACAGATTGGACTCGGGGTGCTGCCACGGTTTTACCTCATCTGCTACGGTATGTCTTTCCTAGTGTTTTTCGAATACCTCTTTGCCGACTATTCGGATTTTGCTAGAGGGTTGGTCATGGCGGATACCTTAGCCGGAGAGACGCAACATGTCGGGTTTGTGCTCACTTGCGGGATTCTTGGGTTGGTCGGACTGGTGCTTGGTTTCGAGCTTACCCGGGTGTTCGCCTCTGCACCGTCGGACGCGGGCGGGCGACAAGCAGGAGTTAGGGCTGTCAGCATGGGGTCGGGCTATCTGCTATTCTGCTATGGGATGCCGGTGTTGTTTACAGTGATTCTGTTTCTGTCTCAACCACGCGCCACTATCCTGACGATGTCTTACTCCGACATTTCCGGCGGCATGTCGCAGCCGCTAGTAGGAGGACTCGCATTTGACGGCATCGGCTACGTCATCTATATCTGGCTGGCGGCAGTGTGGATCGCGAGTGAGCAGGCATCGTTCAGCGCGAACTCTCGCCGAACCGTGCGCCGTTTCCTGCTCGCTTTACTACTATTCATCATAGTGGTTCTGAATCTGCTCAAGGGTAGTCGCAATGTGGCTGGCCTCATTGCGGCCATCGCGTTGCTTTATATCAGCGAGCGGCCGCATGCGGAGGATGGCACCAGCGATATCCGATCCCTGATGAAGCGTAGGATACTGCGCATCTTGCCCTGGGGTCTCATCGTGTTTGTCGTTTTCATGGTCTGGGGCGAAGTTCGCGCCTCTTACGATGAGGGGGCAATCAATTGGGGTGGAATGTGGGACCGGTTGTCCAAGGTGTATCGGTCCGGCGAATGGGTGGCCGGCATCTATGCTTGCTTCGGCATGGCCGAGGAGTTTTTCACGGGGAGCATGCAATACCTGCACGGGCAGACCTATATTGATTACATACTGTCAATGCCGCCCGGCCCGATAGCCAATCTGCTCGACTACGAACGCCCAATCAACGCAATGCAGGGACCCTCTTGGTGGTATATGGGCTACACCGTGGGCGGAATGAACCCCATTATTGTCCCGTTCAAGAATTTCGGGCCAATCGGAGTGATCGTGCACATGGCACTCTGCGGCCTGATTATCGGTTGGGTGGAGTTGCTCGCGGCCAGACACAACACCCTGGGGCGATTGTTCCTCGCGGGCTTCATCATTGGTGGATTCCATTGGTTCTGGTATGGGGACATGTATATCGTGCGGGTAATGATGATCGTCCTGATCGTGGCTTTTTTCTATCGGATGCTGGTTGGGCCTTTTTCGTCGGCGCCAAGTGGTAATATGAGCCGTGTGCCTTCTGGGCTGGTCGCTCGCCGGGGGCAGGGCCCGACGCAAACACACAGACATTAATGTGCGGCATCGCAGGCATCTTTGAATTCAATGGCCTCGCGCGGGCCGCAACAGTCCAAGGTATGATTGATTCGATGGCCCATCGCGGACCAGATGGCGAAGGAGTCTGGTCGAGCCGGGATGGCCGGATGTGCCTCGGCCACCGGAGGTTAGCGATCATTGATCTGTCTCCTGCAGGGGCCCAGCCAATGGTTTCGGCCGACGGCAAGCTGGCGGTGACCTTCAACGGGGAAATCTACAACTACCAGGCGTTGCGGCGTGAACTTGCGGATGGCTGGGAGTTCAAATCCAACAGCGACACGGAAGTGTTGCTGGCCGGCTACCGCCGCTGGGGTCGCGAGTTGGCGCAGCACCTCGTCGGGATGTTCGCCCTGGCGCTGTGGGAGGAGGATACGAAGAGCCTTTACCTCGCCCGGGACCGGGCGGGCGAGAAGCCATTGTATTATGCGGCCACGGGGTCACGCTTCATCTTTGCTTCGGAGATCAAGGCGCTGCTCCAGCATCCGGCGGTGGAGCGCCGGCTTGATTGGTCCAGCGCGATCGACTTCCTGCAATACGGTTATCCGCTCGGCGAGCGGAGCTTTCTCGAAGGAGTTAAGAAACTCCCACCGGCACACTGTGCGTTAGTCACGGAGCGTGATTGCAAGATCTGGTGTTACTGGTCGGCAACTGAGTGTGGAAAAATGGAAAAGATGGAAAGTGTTGAAACGCTGGACCAGCGCTTCCACTCGTTGCTGGGCGAAGCGGTGCAGGCCCAGTTGGTGGCCGATGTGCCGGTGGGGATCCTACTCAGTGGGGGAGTAGACTCCAGCCTGATTGCCGCGCTGGCTGTCGCGAAGTCGCGCGGCCCGGTGCGCACTTTCACGATCACGTTTCCCGAAAGCCCGGAACTGGACGAGTCGGGCCCGGCCCGGCTGGTCGCCCGGCATTTGGGGACCGAGCACATTGAGCTCGAGGGGCGGCTCGGGGGCCCGGATCTCCTGCCAACCCTGGCGCGGCAGTTCGACGAGCCGTTGGGAGATTCTTCGCAGATTCCGACCTATCTAGTCTCCAAGCTGGCCCGGCAACATTGCACAGTGGTGCTCGGCGGGGACGGCGGGGATGAATTATTCGGTGGCTACCGTCACTACAACACGCTGTTGCAGCCTCGGCGGCTGCCGGCGTTTGCCTGTGACGCCATCGCGGCGACGGCCAGATATTTGTTTCCGTTCGGATATCACGGTCGGAATTTCGCGATGGGACTGGCATCCGAGGCAAAGCGCCCGCGAGTTATTCCGCGGCTGTTCGACCGGACCTCACTGGCCCGGTTGGTCGGCCGGGAACGGCTGGAGTCGGCATCGCGCCACGAGGCCCGGGCCACCCCACCGTCCGTCGATGTGCTCACCCAGGCGCTTTTGCTCGACTTCGAAAATTACCTGCCCGGCGACATCCTCACCAAAGTGGACCGGGCCAGCATGCTGACCTCGCTTGAGGTGCGGGCGCCGTTCCTCGACCATCGACTAGTCGAGTTTGCCTTCCGCGACGTGCCCAGCCGGCTGAAGACGACGGCGGACCGCCGCAAGATCCTGCCCAAGCGACTGGCGCAACGGCTGCTGCCGGCGGGGTTCGACCTGGAGCGCAAGCAGGGATTCTCCGTGCCGATGCGGCTCTGGATGCGCGGCGAATGGGGCCGGTTCATGTTCTCGGTGCTACGCGAGGCGCCAGGCGATTTGTTTTCCAAAAAATACGTCGAATCACTGATCCGCGGCCAGCAACATGGTCGCAGTAATGGGGAGGCTCTTTTTGCCCTCACGATGTTCGAGCTATGGCGCCGCGAATATAGGGTCGGATGTTCATGATGGTCCCTAAAAAAGTGCTAGTGGTCGGCGATTGGCGGTGGCCCTGGTATCAGGAAGCGTGTTCCCGGGCACTTGAGACCCTTGGGCACAAGGTAGTGAGATTTGGTTGGGCGGACAGGCTAGCGATCTCGACGGGTTCCGGGGGACCGTCATTGCGTGGCCGTTGGCTTCAGATCCAAGCTCGGCTACAGTTTGGGCCGACCATATGGCGTATCCGCCGCGACCTGATTGAACTAGCGGCGAAAGAGCAGCCTGACGTCATATTCTTCTACAATGTGCAGATGATAGATCCGGAGACCGTGTTTGCCCTCCGGCGGTCTTTACCCGACACGGTTTTCTGCCAATATGCCAACGACGATCCGTTCAGCGTAAAGGCCGCTCCGGGTCTTTGGAGAAATTTTGTGAAGAGCATCCACTGCTTCGACCTTCATTTTGCCTACCGCCCGGCCAATATAGTCGATTTTCGTCAGGCAGGGGCCAGGGATGTTCACCTGTTACGCGCCTACTTTATTCCGGAGGAAGATTACCCGGTCGCCAGAAATGATTGCCGTCCAAGCTTTCGGAGCGATGTGGTTTTTGCCGGGCATTATGAAAATGACGGCCGCCTGGATGGCCTCCTCGCTGCCGCCAGCACGGGGCTCAGGGTGACGTTGTTCGGCAGCGGCTGGGATCGACCCCTTGCGGCCCAAGGCCAAGCGGGCACGCTGAGGAACTTGGCACCCGTCGTCCCGGTTTTCGGAGCTGAATATCGGGAGGCGATTTGCGGAGCGAATGTGGCCCTGTGTTTTTTATCCACTCTGAACCGGGATGGCTACACGCGACGCAACTTCCAGATACCTGCCATGGAGGTGGCCATGCTGACCCAACGCAGCTCGGAGCTGGAGGGCATGTTCGTGGAGAACAGGGAGACTGCGTTCTTTCGTTCACCGGACGAGTTGCTGAAAAGATTGACCTGGCTGATCGATCACGAACCGGAACGCAAGGCCATGGCTATCGCCGGGCGGATGCGAGTGCACAATGACGGGCACGATGTCGTTTCGCGCATGGGTGAAATGATGATGGTCGTGCAGGAGTTTATGAACCGCCGGTAAAGCCCCGTCCTGCTATGAGCATTACCCGAGTTATCTGGCTAGCTGTGCAGCCAACACCTTACAACCAGCATCTCCTAGTGAACATGAAACGGTCGCTTGGGCTTCCTGTGTCTGTTTGCTACAGCAAGAAAGTGGTTTCCGGCATGCCATGGAAAGAGCGATACAAGGACAGGGAAGACCGGTTTCTATCACGGATACTTGGGATTGATTGGAACGTGACCGGCCAAGCACTTTTCCACCGGCAAACTTTCTTTATCGTGGCCGGCTGGGACGAGCCGACCAAATTGCTGGTCATGGTCATCCGGCGGTTGCGGAGAGGGCCGTTTGCACTATGGACCGACACAGTGCGGATGCCTGGTGCGGGCTTGAAGGATCGCCTCAAGGTGAGGTTCGTCCGCTGGCTAACACGCGGAGCCACCGCAGTGTTGAGCACAGGAGAAGTCGGTGTTGCCGCCTTCCGCCAGGCCGGATATGCTGAGAGCTTCGTGCCCGTGATAAATTTTCCGTTCTATGTGCAATTGCCACTGACCTGGAAGCGTGAACGAGCAGGAACAGAGAATATTCGCTTTTTGAGTGCAGGCCGACTTGTAGCCCGCAAAGGGGTCGACCTGGCCATCGAAGCGCTGAGCCTCTGCGTATCGGCCGGGCTCGGCAACGTTAGCCTGCTCATTGCCGGCACCGGCCCGGAAGAGAGCGCTCTTCGCCAACTATGTGTGGCGCGACTGGTCAGCGAAAAGGTGCAGTTTCTGGGATGGCTTGAAGCAGCCCAGATGGAAGACCTGCGGATGCGCGCAGATGTGCTGGTCCATGTCGTGCCTCAACCCGACCCATTTCCGGTCACGGTTTTGGAAGCAATGGCTGCAGGCATGCCGGTAATTGCATCAGCTTTGGCGGGTTCCGCTATAGAGCGGGTTCAGCCGGGCGAATCAGGTTTTATTGTGGATTCGCACAACGTTCAGGAATTGGCTAATGCGATGATGGAATTTATTAGAACTCCACATCTTGTCAGTCTCATGGGCAAATGCGCTCGTGAAATGGCACAACAGTGGCCGGTGGAGCGCGGGGTGGAAACGATTAGGACTCTGATAACGGGTTTTAATAAATGATTACCATCGGCATCGATGCCGGCAATACCCGCACGGGCGGCGGCCTGACCTATCTCAGTGAGATGATCATGGCGGCCGAGCCTGCGAAAGCGGGCATCGATCGTGTTATCATCTGGGGCAACAGCGCCGCCCTCGCGCAGATGCCGGAGCGGCCGTGGCTGGTGCTCCGCCATCAGAAGGAGCATGACGAGGTCTATGCCGCGGGCTTTCTCTGGCAGCGGCGGGAGCTGGAGGGGCAGGCGCGCGTGGAGAAGTGTGATTTGCTGTTCTTCCCCGGCAGCACCTATCTCGGCAACTTTCATCCCTATGTCGCGGTATCCCAGAACATGCTCCCGTTCAGCCCCGTCGAGCGGAACCGCTACAGCATTGGCTGGATGCGACTGCGACTGCGCCTGCTGCAATACATGCAGGCGCGAACATTTCGCCATGCCACGGGCATGATCTTCCTCACACAATGGGCCAAGATGGGGATCGAGTCCTTCCTCCGGACCCAGTATCGCAGCGCCCGCATCGTCCCGCACGGCATCTCGGAACGTTTCCGCCGCGAGGTGCAGCCGCAGCTCCCGGCGGAGGCCTACACGATGGAGCGGCCGTTTCGATGGCTGTATGTCTCGATAGTGGCTCCCTACAAACACCAGTGGCATGTCGCGGAGGCGGTCGCGGCCCTGCGCAACAGGGGAGTGCCCATGTGTGTGGATTTTGTCGGTCCGGCGCATCCACCCTCGCTGGACCGTTTGCAGACGACGCTGCGCAAGCTGGACCCGGAAGGCAAATTCCTGCGCTACGTGGGTCCCGTCTCCTACCAGGACCTGCATGCGCACTATCACGGGGCGGACGCCTTCGTTTTTGCCACCAGTTGCGAGAACCTGCCCAACATTCTCATCGAGGCGATGTCCGCCAGCCTGCCGATTGCCTGCTCCCGGATGGGGCCGATGCCCGAGGTGCTGGGCGACGGCGGACTTTATTTCGATCCCGTGGATGCGGGGAATATTGCCGAGGTTCTTTACCGGATGTTCCGCGACCCCGGGTTGCGGTCACGCTGCGCCGGCATCGCGGCGGCCCGCGCGAGCAACTACTCCTGGACACGCTGCGCAGATGAATCCTTTTCCTTCCTCGCCGATGTCGCGCGGAAATCGCAACTGATCTAAGCAACCATGTGCGGCATAACAGGACTCGTCAATTGGGGTGACCGGGAGCGGCTCGGCCGGATGACCGACCTCCAAACCCACCGAGGGCCGGATGACAGCGGCACCTGGCATGAGCAGGTGGCGGGCATCGGCTTTGTCGGGTTGGGTTCGCGCCGGCTCGCCATCCTAGACCTGAGCCCGGCCGGCCACATGCCGTGGCGTTCCGATGACGGCACCCTCACCCTTGTTTATAACGGAGAAATCTACAATTACCGTGAAATCCGTGGTGAACTGGAGGTGGCGGGCTTCAAGTTCCGGTCCACGGGCGACACCGAGGTGGTCCTGAAGTCCTATCAGCATTGGGGACTGGATTGCGTGAAGCATTTCAATGGCATGTTCGCGCTGGCGCTTTGGGACCAGCCCAAGCGAAGGCTGTTCGCAGCGCGCGACCACTTCGGCATCAAGCCGCTCTATTATTCATGTAAGAATGGCCGCTTCGCCCTGGCCTCCGAACTCAAGAGCCTGCTGGTGCTGCCCGGGATGTCCCGGGAGCTGAGCAGCCAAGCCCTGCACCAATACCTGTCCTTTCTCTGGGTGCCAGAGCCGGGGACTATTTTCCAGGACGTGGCCAAGTTGCCGGTTGCGCACTATGCCTTGTTCGAGCAAGGCCAGCTCAAGCTGGTGCGCTACTGGGACCTGAAGTTTCCCCCGGCCGACCATCGCTTCACCGGAAACGAGGAAGATCTGGCCGAGCAGATCCGGAGCCGGTTCAGCGCGGCGGTCGGCCGCCAGATGCTAAGCGACGTGCCCGTGGGGGCGTTTCTCAGTGCGGGCATGGACTCAAGCAGCATCGTGGCCTGCATGGCCAAAATGAGCAGCCAGCCCGTGCACACCTATACGATTGCGTTCCCCCCCGAGCAGCAGCGCGGCGCAGTCACCATGGATGACACCGACGTGGCGGCGCGGACGGCGGCTCACTTTGGCTGCGTCCACAAATCCATCATGGTGAAGCCGGACACGGCTGAACTCCTGCCGAAGCTGATCTGGCACATGGATGAACCGGTGGCCGACCCCGCCATAATCACGGCCTACCTCGTGAACCAGGAGGCGCGGCGTGACGTGACAGTGCTGCTGTCGGGCATTGGAGGCGACGAGGTGTTTGGCGGCTACCGCAAGTATCTGGCCCATTACCTGGCGCAGGATTACCAGCGTCTGCCGCGCTGGATTCGCTCGAACATGGTGGAGCCGCTGGCGCGACGCATGCCGCCCTTCGCCGGTTCCGCGATCAGCGGCTATGTGCGCTTCGTAAAAAAAATGCTCCGCAGCGGCTCCCTGCCGCCCCAGGAGCGCTTCATCATGGACAGTGTGTATTTTGATGAGGCCCAGAAGCGCCGGCTCTACACCCCGGCGTTCTACGATGAGACGGTCGGATACGATCCCCGGCACCGCCACCTCGATTGCTTTGCCAGCGTGGCCGAGGCGGACTTCCTTAACCAGATGCTCTACCTAGATTGCCAGATGTTCCTGCCCAGTCTGAACCTGAACTACAACGACAAGATGAGCATGGCGTCCTCGGCCGAGGTGCGGGTCCCGTTTCTCGATCTTGAGTTTGTGGAGTGGGTCGCGGCGAACATCGCCCCGAGGCTCAAGATGCACGGAAGCGTCGGCAAATACATCCTGCGGAAGGCCATGGCTCCAATGCTCCCGCCGGAAGTGCTGACCCAGGGCAAGGCGGGATTCGGCGCGCCGGTCGGCCATTGGCTGCGCCACGACCTGCGGGAAATGGTCGGTGACCTGCTCTCGGCGGAGGCGATACGCCGGCGGGGATACTTTGAACCGGCCGAGGTGCAGCGGCTATGTAACGACCACTACAACGGACGGGAGGACAACGCGTTTGCCATCTGGCAGCTGTTGACATTCGAACTCTGGTGCAAGGCTTACCTCGACGAACCTTCACGCTGAACCCCAGCACTGTCATTTTAATGAAAAAAAGCATTGGCATCCTCGTCGGCACGCGGCCTGAAGTGATCAAGATGGCTCCCGTCTATTTTGCGCTGAAGGACAGCGCGCAACTGGAGCCGGTCCTGATCTCCTCGGGGCAGCACCGGCAGATGCTCGACCAGGCGTTCGCCGTCTTTGGTCTCAAGCCGGACCTCGACCTCAATCTGATGCAGCCGGGCCAGACCCTTCCGGAGTTGACGGCCCGGGTGATCACCGGGGTCACGGCCGCTTTACGGGAGAGGAAACTGTCCGCCCTGCTGCTGCAGGGCGACACGACCACCGTCCTCGGCTCGGCGCTCGCGGCGTTCTACGAAAAGGTGCCGATCGGGCATGTAGAGGCCGGCCTGCGCACGCACAATATGCGCTCTCCCTTTCCCGAGGAGATGAACCGGCGGTTGACGTCACCTTTGGCTCGCTGGAATTTCTGTCCGACGGAGTTGTCCCGCGCAAATCTCATCAAGGAGAATATTGCGTCGGAGACCTGCCATGTCACCGGTAACCCGGTGATTGATGCTCTGCTCTGGGTGCGAGAGCGCATCCGGGCTCGTGGAGTGAAGCCGGAGGAAGTGGCGCAGCGGGTGGGGATTCCCTCTGCGTTCGCAGAGCGGTTCTTGGTTCATGGTTCAAAGTTTAGTGCTGATAGTTCCCCGTTCTCGGTTCCCGGTTCTCGGACTTCGGCCTCAGGAGGTCCGGCCACTAAGAACGATGATCAAATAACTGAGAACCCCAAGACCCAGCGCTCACGCTGGGTGCTCGTCACCGGCCACCGGCGGGAATCATTTGGCGGCGGGTTTGAACGGATTTGCGCGGCCATCAGCCGCCTGACCCAAACCCATCCCGATCTCGGCGTGCTTTACCCCGTGCATCTCAACCCGCAGGTGCAGGAACCCGTCAATCGACTGTTGGGCGGTAACCCCCGGGTGGCGCTGGTCGGCCCGGCGGGCTATGAGGATTTTATCTGGCTGCTCGACCGGTGCACTTTTGCGCTGAGCGATTCCGGAGGAGTGCAGGAGGAAGCTCCCAGCTTGGGCAAGCCGGTGCTCGTCATGCGCGATACGACGGAAAGGCCGGAGGGTGTGACGGCGGGGACCTGCAAGCTGGTTGGGACCGACCCGGATGCGATCCTGCGCGAGGCCGGCGTCCTGTTGTCCAACCCGGCAGAGTATGCGCGCCGCGCCTCCCTCAAGAATCCCTACGGGGATGGCAACGCTTCCTCCAGAATCGTGAAGATCCTGGAGGAAGCCTTGGGTTCATAGTTCATGGTTGTTGGTGCCCCTGAAAAACACATGAGCATCAGATCATTCGAGGAACTCGACTGCTGGAAGGTTTGCCGTGAATTGCGGCTCTTTGTTTTGCGGAAAGTTATTCCCGTGCTCCCTTTGGAAGAAAAGTATCGCCTGGCGGATCAGCTGATTCGGGCAGCGCGCAGCACGACCGCCAACGTTGCAGAAGACTATGGTCGTTACAGCTTCATGGATAACCGGAAGTTTGTCGGAATTGCGCGCGGATCGTGTTTCGAGGTCATGGATCACATGATCACGGGCCATGATGAAGGAATGATCTCCGAAGTGTTGTTAGCGGAAGGGCGAAGTTTGGGCCAAGAAGCGATACGTCTGCTCAACGGCTATATGGCTTATCTCAAGCGAGCCGACCAAGGCCCGTCGTCGGACCAATAACCAACAACAAAGAACCGACAACCAAGCACTATGCTGCAATTGCTCCAACATCTCGGTGATGGTCGGACCATGCTTACCGAGGTGCCTGCCCCCGGCCCGCGCGGGGGCGCCTTGTTGATCCGGACCACGCGCTCGCTGATTTCGGCCGGCACGGAGCGGATGTTGGTGGATTTCGGCAAGGCCGGCTGGATTGGCAAGGCGCGCCAGCAACCGGAGAAGGTGCGTGCTGTCATCAACAAGGTGCGTGCCAATGGCATATTCGAGACGGTGCGCGCCGTGCGCGCTAAGCTGCGACAACCCATCGCGCTCGGCTATTGCCAAGTGGGCCGCGTCGTGGACGCGGGGGATGGCGATTCTCGGTTCTCGGGTCCTGGTTCTCGGGAGAAAGCAGGCGGATCAACCAACCAAGAACAAGCAACAGATAACCAAGAACTGTTCACCGACGCATTTCGCGTCGGGGACAGAGTCGTTTCAAACGGGCCACATGCTGAGGTCGTTTCCGTCGCTCACGATCATTGCGCGAAGGTGCCTCCGGGGGTGAGCGACGAGGCCGCCAGCTTCACCCCGCTGGGTGCCATCGCGCTGCAGGGCATCAACCTGCTCGCGGTCTCGCCGGGAGACAAGGTGGTCGTCACGGGCCTCGGGTTGATCGGCCAGCTGGCGGTGCGCATCCTGCGGACCTGCGGTTGCGAGGTGCTGGGCGTTGACCCATCACTGGAGCGGCGGGCCTTGGCGGAAAAGTCCGGCGTCAGGACAGCTGAGGGCGATCCGGTGACGGCCGCCTTGGGTTGGTCCAATGGGAAAGGCGTTGCGGGCGTGCTCATCACCGCCAGCACATCATCCAACGAGGTCGTCAACCAAGCGGCGCGTAGTTGCCGCCACCGCGGCAAGGTCGTGCTGGTCGGCGTGGTCGGCCTGCAACTCAACCGGGCCGACTTTTACCGGAATGAGATTTCGTTCCAGGTTTCCTGCTCTTACGGGGCACGCGATGTGTCGGTCGCGAATTCCGCCCACGGCAATTTCAACCAGGTGCTGGCCTGGATGGCAGACGGCAAGCTGCCGGTGGAGGATCTGATTACCCGCCGGTATGAATTCAACGCGGCCCCGGCCGCCTACGCCTTGCTGGCGGATCGAAGCGCGCTTGGGATTGTGCTCACCTACGGCGAATTCTCAGACGACAGACGGCAGACGACTGACGACAGCGGGCAGAAGCAGGACGTTATGAGGCGGACGATAGAGCTAAGGGCATCAGCCGTCGCCCCTTTCGACAAGCGCAGGGCTATGGCTGACTCGTCCCGGCGCCCAGCGCCGGGCGAGGAGGACGGCACTGTTGTTGCGTGCTCGCAACCCGGTGTCGGTCCACGATTCTTGCTCCGCAAAATCGAGGCCGAGAGGGTGAGGGTGGCGTTGATCGGGGCCGGGAATTTTGCCACGCGAACCTTGCTGCCCACCATGACCCGGTTGTCCGCGCCGCCTGAGATCGCCGCCGTGGCTTCTGCCCAAGGATTCTCCGCGCTGTTAGCAGCGCAGTCCTTTGGGGCGGAACGTGCGACCACCGATGCAGCCGAAGTGCTCGCCGACCCGTCGGTGGAGGCGGTCTTCATCACGACGCGACACAACGCGCATGCTAAGCAGGCGATGGATGCGCTCAAGGCGGGCAAACATGTGTGGGTCGAGAAGCCGTTATGCCTCAATTTGGAAGAGCTGCGCCAAATTGAGGCGGTTCTCAGTTCACGGTTATTAGATCATGCTTCCCGAAAGGATCAGTCGCTGGACCGAGTAACTAAGAACGAGGAACTAGGAATTCCATCAGCGTCTCCGACGCTGATGGTTGGCTTCAACCGTCGCTTTTCCCCGATGGCCGTGGCGCTGCGGAAGGCGTTGGTGGCGCGCCCGGGAGCGCATCGCATCATATTCACTGTGAACGCCGGCCGGTTGGAGTCCGACCACTGGACGCTTGATCCGCGCGTGGGTGGCGGTCGCATCGTGGGCGAAGCCTGCCATTTCGTGGACTTGGTGCGCTATCTGGCTGGCAAACCGATCAAGGAGGTGCGTTGCATCCGGCGTGATAGCGATGGGCAGGATGGCGGGGCTTTTGAGGTGAGCTTTGATGGAGGCACTTCAGGCCTGATCGACTACCGGACAGACATGGCCCCGCATCTGCCTAAGGAAATCATCGAGGTTTCCGGAGACACCCATTTCGCGCAGATTCGCAACTGGTCGCAACTGACCTCCCGGGGGCTGGGCGGCCTGAGCCTTGGCGGATTCTGGAGTCGGGCTCCGCGCAAAGGCCATCCCGAGGCGCTGGCGGCCTTCCTTGGAGCCGTGCATGACGGTCCGGAGCCCATGCCGCTCGCTGAAATCCTGGAGGTCTCGCGTTGGAGCATTGCCATGCAGGCGATGCGGGCGTGAGAGTTGAGAACAGACGACAGATGACGGAGGACAGACTTTATAGCCGCAAAAAGGCGCAAGAAGCACAATACGGTATCTGAGAACCTACAACGAAGACCGCTATCACCATTACTTCCATGAAATACGACGTCTGTGTCATTGGCCTGGGCTACATCGGTCTGCCGACCGCTTCGATCTTCGCGACCCGTGGCCTGAAAGTCTTCGGTGTCGACGTCCGGCCCGACGTGGTGGAGATCATCAATCGCGGCGGTATGCATTTTCACGAGCCGGATCTCGACGTTCTGGTCCGGGCCGCTGTGGGCAGCGGCAACCTACGGGCCGGCACGGCCCCCCGGCCGGCGACAGTGTTCATCATCGCGGTGCCCACGCCTTTCACCGTCGGCTCCAAGGGCGAAAAGATCCCTGACCTTTCGTATGTGGAGCAGGCGGCGCGTGCCGTCGCGCCCCACGTGGCGCCGGGCAATTTGATCATCCTCGAATCCACAAGTCCGGTCGGCACGACCGAGAAGGTGCGGGACTGGCTGTATGGGGAGCTCGTCCGGAGCGGACGAGCTGGTTCACAGTTGAGGGTTGATAGTTCTCAGGAAGAGACCGTGCCGACCAAACAACCAACAACCAATAACCCCGAACCAACAGCAGCGGAGCGCATGTTCCCGCTCCTGTTCGCCCACTGCCCGGAGCGGGTGCTGCCCGGCAACATGCTGAAGGAACTGGTCGCAAATGACCGCATCGCCGGCGGTCTCACCCCGGAGGCGGGCAAGGCCGCCAAGGAACTCTATCAGCGCTTCTGCACGGGCGAGATTTTCGTCTCCGATGCCCGCACCGCCGAAATGGCGAAGCTGACTGAGAATTCTTATCGGGATGTGAACATCGCTTTTGCCAATGAATTGTCGCTCATCTGTGACCATCTGCAGATCGACGTCTGGGAGCTCATCCGCCTGGCCAACCGCCACCCCCGCGTGAAGATCCTCCAACCCGGGCCCGGAGTGGGCGGGCACTGTATTGCGGTGGATCCGTGGTTCATCGTCCACTCGGCCCCGGATGTCTCGCCGCTGATCCGCACGGCGCGCGAGGTTAACGACGGCAAGCCGCACCACATCGTGAACCGGGTGCGCACCGCGGCCGCCGCGCTCAAGGCCCCGGTGATTGCCTGCCTGGGGCTGGCCTTCAAGGCCGACATCGACGACCTGCGTGAGAGCCCGGCGATGGAAATCACCACCGAGCTGGCCAAGTCCGGGGTCGGCGAGATTCTCGCGGTCGAACCGCACGTGAAGGTTTTGCCGCCGTCTTTGGCCAAGCTGCCGAAGGTGAGCCTCTCGTCGTCGGAGGAAGCGGTGCGCCGGGCCAATATCATCGTGCTGCTCGTCAACCACCGTCAGTTCACCGGCATCGATCGCGCCTTGTTGCGCGACAAGGTGGTCATCGACACACGCGGTTTCTGGCGCTGAGCCACTGATGCGCTCTCTTTCGCAATATCTCGCGTTGGTGCGTGAATTGGGGGCGGGCTGGTTGCTCTATCGCACCGGCTACGCGATGCGCCGGAGGTCCGGCCTGTTGCGGTGGGCGACGCCGACGACTGCGTGGGAACAGGTGCCGGTGGCTGAGCTGAGCCTGCACCCGGGCACCAAGCCCGCGGTGTCTGGCTCGTGGGGTAATGCGTGCCTGAGCGAAGCCGAGGCTGTGTTGCGTGGAGAGTTTCGGTTGTTCTCCCACCGGAGCGTGCAGGCGGGGTTTCCCCCGGACTGGCACTGGAATCAGCTCGCTAACGAGCAGAGACCTGAGGGCGGATCGTCCGTCGCCAAGGCTATGGACGACAGGGGACCTGTGGCGCTCATACATTGGACAGAGATTTCTGATTTTGCTGGTGGCGACATTAAGGGGGTGTGGGAGTTAAGCCGCTTTCCGTGGGCCTTTGTGCTGACGCGTGCTTATGCGCGGACGGGGGATGCCAAATATGCGGAGGCTTTCTGGCGGCTGTTTGCCGACTGGTGCCGGAGTAATCCGCCCAATCTGGGACCGAACTGGATGTGCGGGCAGGAGGCGACCTTTCGCCTGATGGCGGTGGTGTTTGCCGCCGAGAGTTTCGGTGTCCCGGCGGAGCGGCGGGAGGCGCTGGCGCAGTTCGTGGTTGCGACCGGACGGCGTATTGCGGCGAATCTGGATTACGCGTTGAGCCAAAAAAACAACCACGGCGTCAGCGAGTGTGTAGGACTGGTCACCGCCGCGCTGCTGGTTCCCGGTCATCCGGAAGCCGTGGCTTGGCGGTCGCGGGGCCTGCGTGAACTGGAGGCGCAGATTGCCGAGCTCGTCTATGAGGACGGGGGATTTTCCCAGCATTCGCTGGTCTATCATCGTGTTCTGCTGCACGGCCTCTGCTGGTGCCGCCGGCGGCTGGAACTGACGGGGCAGGGGATTCCGGCGTGGTTGGATGCGGCCGGGAAGCGGGCCTTGTATTTTCTGATGACCATCACGGATCCAGCCACAGGGCAGGCGCCGCTTTACGGATCAAACGATGGTGCGAATGTGCTGCCCTTGGCCGAGGGAGACTTTCTGGATATGCGTCCGGTCATCCAAATGGCTTCCGCTGCATTCCACCGCGAACTGCCGTTGTCCCCGGGACCGTGGGATGAAGCGGCGATGTTGCTGGCGGCCGACTGGGACTCATTGCGCCGGGTCCAGTGGCCGACTCCGCCGGCGCGCTGGCACGCACCAATAGCCGGCTGCTTTCAACTCACACATGGGTGCGACCGGTTGTTCCTGCGTTGTCCAACCCGGTTTCGACACCGTCCCGCGCAGGCAGACATGCTGCACGTGGATGTATGGCATGGTGGATTGCCAGTGGCGATGGATGGCGGATCCTTCTCCTATAATTCCTGTGAGCGATTCACGGCTCTCGGTTCGGCCGCGCTGCACAACGCCATGACCATCGAGGGCGTCGAACCGATCAGGAAGTTCGGTCGCTTTCTTTATCTGCCTTGGCCGCAGGGGGGGGCGGGGATGGACGGTCAGGGCGGTTTCCGGGCGAGTCACGATGGCTACGCGGCACTGGGCGTGAAGTGGACCCGCACGGTGAGCAAAGGTGAAGCGGGCGGCTGGGTGGTCCACGACCATGTGTCGGGGGCGGGCGGGCGCATTTTGCGATGGCACTGGCGGCTCGCTGACCGGCCATGGACCGTCACCGGGGATTCCGCCGCAGTCTCGGATGATGCCGGCCGTTATCGGATCAGCTGGCGGAGCAGCGGTCCGACGAAGGTGAGCTTGGTGCGGGCGGCTCCGCACTCGGCCTACGGTTGGTGGTCTCCGCATTATGGGGAGGTGGCGCCCGCCTGTTCGCTGGTTATTGCGGTGCCGTCGGCGGCGGAGATTGATCTCCGGACCGAATTTTCGACCAGCGGGTAGAATGCGCATTCTCTACTTCCATCAGCATTTCACGACCCCTGAAGGCTCGGGCGGAACGAGGTCCTATGAATTTGCCCGGGCCCTGATCGGTCACGGTCACTCGGTTACTATGGTCTGTGGGCGAAGCGAGCGCAGTGCGCTGAACCTACCGTGGGATGCGGCGCGGGCATGGCATCGCGGGGAAATCGACGGCATCGACGTGATTGCACTGCCGCTGGCCTACTCAAATCGGGACGGGCTGGTCAGGCGCTCGTGGCTATTCCTGCGCTTTGCACTGCGCGGCGTGCTGATTGCGCTGCGCCATGAATATGACCTCCTGTTCGCGACATCCACACCGTTGACCGCGGCGATGCCCGGCATCGTCATGAAGTTGTGCGGAAGAGGGAAGCCCTTTGTCTTCGAAGTGCGCGACCTTTGGCCCGAGCTACCGCGAGCGCTGGGCATGAAGAACCCGATTCTACTTGGCGGGATGAGCCTGCTCGAATGGCTGGGCTACCGCTGTGCCGATGCCTGCATCGGCCTGGCGCCTGGCATCGTGGACGGGATCAAGAAGCGGGCGCCGGCGGGGCGGGTAGTGGCGATGATTCCGAACGGCTGTGACCTTGATCTTTTCACGCCGGTCAAGCGTAGTCGGCTCGACCTGCCCGGAATCACCCCGGGTGATTTCGTGGCCGGCTTCACCGGGGCCCATGGAGTGGCGAACGGACTGGACGCCGTGCTCGATACTGCCGCCGAGCTCAAGCGCCGCGGCCGAACCGACATCAAGCTGGTGCTGATCGGCGACGGAAAGTGCAAGGCCGCGCTCATGGCCAGGGCAAGAGAAGGGGGCCTGGACAACTGCCTCTTCTTCCCCCCGGTTAAGAAAACTGAGATAGCCCGGATCACAGCCAGTTTCGATTGCGGCCTGCAAATTCTGGCAAATGTGCCGGCGTTCTACTACGGCACGTCACCCAACAAGTTCTTCGACTACATCTCGGCCGGCTTGCCAGTGGTGACCAACTACCCGGGTTGGTTGGGAGAGCTAATAGAGCAACATGACATCGGCATCAGTATCGCACCCCAAGACGCGACAGCATTTGCTGGCGCATTGATTGAGTTCGCTGACAACGCAGAATATCGGAGTGGAGCCGGTAAGCGCGCCAGACTGCTCGCCGCTGAGACATTCTCGCGCCAACTACTTGCCGCCAAGTTTATAGCATTGCTGGAGAGCACAGTGACAATTAGCCAAGGATAACCATATGAAAAAGCTGATCATTGTCGGGGCCGGTGGTTTTGGACGCGAGGTCTTGGCCTGGGCCAGGCAATCCTCCCCGTGCGGCAGCGAATGGGAAATCAAGGGCTTCTTGGATGACAACCCTGATGCCCTGAATGGGAAAGCGACCAAGGCGCCCATCCTGGGCCGGCTGGCGGATTACACGCCGAAAGAGGAGGATGTGTTTGTCTGCTCCATCGGATCTCCTGCGCTTCGCAAAACCGTCCATCAGACTATCGCCGAGCGGGGTGGACGATTTGCCAACATCGTCCATCCGTCTGTCGTATTGGGAGAAAACGTAACCCTGGGGCAGGGCGTCATCCTCTGCCCGGGCGTGATCATCACGGTTGATGCCAAAATCGGCGACGGGGTGGCGCTCAACCTGCAGACGATCGTGGGACACGACGCAGTGATCGGCAACTTCTGCCAGATCAGTCCGCATTGTGACATCCTGGGCTATGCCAACCTCGGTGATGAGGTATTCATGGGGAGCCACGCCGTCGTGTTGCCGGGGGTGAAGATCGGAGCCCGCGCGGTGCTGGGAGCCGGAGCGGTCGCCAGCCGGGAAATCCCCGAAGGTGTGACAGCGGTGGGCATGCCAGCCAAACCGCGCTAGTCACATGGGACTGGCCAAGAGAAGTCTCGCGCGACAAGGCGTTACCGGTTTGGTGGCAATCGTCTTGTTGGCGGCATTGGGTCTGCAGTTTGCGCGAGTCCGAAATGCGTCCGAAGGTGACCTGGCATCACCCAAGGCCCTTGGCTATCTCACGAACAAAGTCCCCGCTGCCATCACCGGCTGGCAGTCGCATGATGAGCAGCTGGGATCAACCGAACTGCTGCGAGGGCAGGTTGCATCGATCTTAAACTTTGATGACTACCTGTATCGGGTCTTCACGCGCAGCAACATCCGGCTGGGAGTCTATGTGGCCTATTGGAAACCGGGGCGAATGCCGGTCAGCCGCGTGGTCTCCCATACGCCCGACCGTTGCTGGACGGAGAATGGGTGGACCTGCCAGGAAATGCGCTTCAACGAAACCTGGGATATGCCGGTCGTCGGCCGCCTGTTACCCGCACAGCGCCGTTTGTTCCGGGCCCCTGACGGTTCAATGGAAAATGTGGCCTTCTGGCATTTGGTGAACGGGAAGTTCTTCGATTTTGGAAACAGGTTCACGGCCTTCACTGATCCGAAAATGTGGCTGAAGAACACCATCGCCTATGCTGCGGCTGGTAGTGACGAACAGTGCTTCATTCGCCTGACCAGCAACCGGCCGTTCGAGGAACTGAAAGGCGATAAGGGGTGGGGGGAGTTGCTCGGCGCCCTCGCCAAGCTTGGGCTGGGGGAGGCGCCAGCCGTCGCCAAGCCTATGGCTGGTTCGTCCAGTCGCTAAGCGACAGGCGAAGAGGAGTTGCTGACGGCGGGGGGCGGTGGGCGCGCCGTTGTTGCCTTCTGGCAACCCGGTGTCGGTCCACGATTCTCGCTGCGCAAAATCGAGGCCGAGAGGGGGGAGGGCCGAAGGCGGAGGACAGAGAACGGAGGACGGAGGACAGAGGACAGACGACAGATGACGGAGAACGGAGAACGGAGGACAGAGAACGGAGGACGGTGGGCGGATCATCCTTCGCCAAGGCTACGGACGACAGGGGGCGGAGGACGGAGGAGTCGGCGAGGCAAGCGGTGGGCTATTTAACGCCTTGCGGCACGAAGCTGGCCGTGCTTGATTGCGAACATGAGCACAACCCTGACCATTGACCTCGACCAACGGGTGCTGCAACACGCCGAGCAGGAGGCATTGCGGCGCCATACTACTGTTGCGGACATTGTTGGCCGGCAACTTCAGATCATGGCGCTCAACTGGCAGGACAGCCAGGCACGGAAAACGCCTGTGACCGATGCCTTGCGCGGGGCGGCCCCGCGGTCGCAGGATTTTGATGATCGGGCGGCATTGACGGCGGAATTGGCGCGCAAGCATGCCTGAGCCGGAAGTCTTTCTGGATACCAATGTGGTGCTGGACCATCTCATGGACCGGCAGCCTTTTGCGGAATACGCCCATCGGATTTTCGCCCTCGCCGAAATGGGAGAACTAAGGCTCCACCTCTCGGCACTTTCGTTCTGCAATCTGTATTATCTTCTGCGGAAGCCGATGGGGCATCAACCGGCCATAGCATTGCTGGTGCAACTGCGGCAGTTGACGCGGGTGACCATGATGAGCGAAAGGGAAATCACCGCTGCGCTAGCCTCGCCGGGCAAGGACTTCGAAGACGCAGTCCAACTCGAATCGGCCAAATCGGACGAACGCATCGGAGTGATCGTCACTCGTAACAAGGGAGACTTCCTTCAATCTAGCCTGCCAATATTGACTCCCGACGAGTATCTGGCCCGGTAGGATAAGTCGCGCTGAATGCCGTCAGCGCACGTTGGAATTTAATCAGCGGACGACGCGCCGTTGTTGCGTGCTCCGTTGTTTACGCACTGTTGCCTTCCTGTTGCTGGCTGGTGCCAGCCCGGGATCAGTCGCGCAGCCTTCGCTGCGGCTGAGTTGCTACAGGCCCGGTGTCCGTCCCGGCTGTCGCCGGGCGGAGCTGTAAACCCTGAGTGCCCTGTTGATGCGGCACTGTTGCCTGCTGCTACAGGCCCGGTGTGCCCTGTTGATGCGTTCTCGCATCTCAGGGTTCGTCCACCGGCCTGCGCCGGGGCGTATGTCGTGCGACCTGCGTCGCCGCAAATCGCATCCCGGGGATCGTCCGCCAGCCTTCCGCCTACGTCAGACTTCGGCGAGACAAGTCGCCGGGCCTACGGCTGGCAGGCCGACCTTCCGCCTACGTCCCGCAGTCGCGGGACTTCCGCCTACGTCAGACTTCCGCCTTCACCAAGTTACGGCGAGACGAGTCGGCGAGACGAGACGGCGCGGCAAGCGGAGGACGGTAGGCTGATGACGGCTTGCCAAAAGAATCGAGACAGAGATAGTTCCAAGCGTGAGCACGCAGGAGATCATCGCCGAACTACCCAAGCTGACCCGCCCGGAACTGGAGGCGGTGGAGGCCAGGTTGCAGCAGCTGCTGGGTCGCCCACCGGTCCGCCATTGGGGTGAGGCGCTGGCCGAGTTTGCCGGGGTCGTGCAAGAGTTGCCGGCGGACTACGCCAGCAATCACGACCACTACCTGCACGGGACGCCAAAACGGTGAAACCGGTATTTGGCGATACCTCGTATTTCCTAGCCTTGGTCAATGCGCGCGATCACTGGCATGCGCAGGCGCTGGCCTCAGCCGGCAACCGCCCGGTCCGTTGCTGACCACCGAATGGGTGCTGATGGAGCTGGGTGATGCCTTGGCCAACCCGCCGGCTCGCGACAAGTTCAGCGGTCTGGTCGCCACACTCCAGGCGCAGCCTGATGTGGCGATCGTGGGGGGAAACCATGAGACATTCGCCCGGGCCTTGGCCCTGTTTGCCCAGCGTGCCGACAAGGCCTGGTCGCTGACCGACTGCACGTCATTTGTGGTGATGCGGGAGCACGGATTGGAGTCGGCCCTGACAGCTGACCAGCATTTTGAACAGGCAGGTTTTCGCCGGTTGATGCAGCCATGAGCAAAAACATCTTCGTCAGCTTGATTCCGATCGAGATTCTTTCGCCATGAAATTCCCCCTTTATATTGATCTGGCTCTTGCTTGTGACCTGCCGGAACACCGCCTGCGTCGCGGTGACTTGATGCGCCTGGTGGAGCACCATGTCGCACCCGATGGCGAGGAGGGCTATTCCGCCGAGGTGCTGGGCGCGAAAGGACAGACGCTTGCGGTCATTGCGGTCGCAGCCAGCGCGCTCGAAGAATTGAGAGAAGATGAGGTCTTGAGCGTTCGAGCGATGGCGGGCTGATCGCGCGCCGTTGTTGCGTGCTGGCAACCCGGAGTGCCCTGTTGATGCGTTCTCGCATCACGGGGTTCGTCCACCAGCCTTCGCCGGGCCTACGGCTGGCAGGCCAACCTTCCGCCTGCGTCCAACTTCGGCGAGACAAGTCGCCGGGCCTACGGCTGGCAGGCCGGCCGTCCGCCTACGTCCCGCAGTCGCGGGACTACGGCGAGACAAGTTGCCGGGGCGAATGTCCACGATTCTCACGTAGTGAAATCGAGGCCGAGAGGACCCGCCGTCGTCCCGCAGTCGCGGGACTATGGCGCGGCAAGCGGAGGACAGCGGAGGACGGTGGACGGACGACGGAGGACAGAGGACGGTGGACAGACGACGCGCCGTTGTTGGCTGCTGCCAACCCGGTGTCGGTCCACGATTCTCACGAAGTGAAATCGAGGCCGAGACGACGCGCCGTTGTTGGGTTGCTCCGTTGTTTACAGCTGTAAACCCTGAGTTTGTCGTGCGACCTGAAGTCGCCGCAAATCCCAACCCGGTGTCGGTCCACGATTATCACGTTGTGAAATCGAGGCCGAGAGGGTAGATACCTCACCCGAGCCGCAGACTGCACAGCGCCATGAAAATAATCCCCGCAATCTTCGAGCAACATGAGATTCGTCGTGCCTACGATGAAAAAACCGAGACTTGGTGGTTCTCGGTGATCGACATCATTCAGGTGCTGACGCAACAGGCCGATTATCAGACAGCTAGAAATTATTGGAAGGTGCTACGGCATCGACTTGCCAAAGAGGGAAGTCAAACGGTTACAAACTGTAACCGTTTGAAATTGCCAACTAAAGACGGGAAGATGCGCCTCACTGACGTGGCCAATGCCGAAACACTGCTGCGCCTCGTCCAGAGCGTCCCCAGCCCAAAGGCCGAGCCCATCAAGCTCTGGCTCGCCAAGGTGGGCTTCGAGCGGATGCAAGAAATGGCCGATCCCGCCTTGGGCTTGGAGCGCGCCCGCGCCACCTGGCAGAAACACGGACGCAGCAGCAAGTGGATTCAACAGCGGATGACCGGGCAGGAGACCCGAAACAAACTCACCGATTACTGGGCCGCCCACGACATCAGGAAGGAGGGTGAATACGCCATCCTGACCAACATCATTCATCAGGAATGGAGCGGCGTCAGCGTCCAGGCGCATAAGAAATTGAAAAGCCTTAAAACTCAGAATCTCCGGGATCACATGAGTGAAGCAGAACTCATCTTCACGGCTCTGGCAGAGCTTTCCACCCGCCAGATTGCCGAGACGACCGCCGCCACCGGGATGGCTGAAAACAAGACCGCGGCGAAGACTGGCGGCAAAATCGCGCAACGGGCGCGTCGGGAGCTTGAGGCAACGACTGGGATACGCGTCGTAACGGGCGAGAATTTTCTGCCGCCAGAGAAAACCAAGAGAGCCCTGCCTCCCGGCGATAAAAACCGGCAATGACAAACAGGGATTGATGGAGAATGATAAATGCGGTGCGTGAGCAAAGGGCGCGCCGTTGTTGGGATGCTCCCAACCCGGTCTTTGTCCTTAGACCTGCGAGCTTCCGCCTACGTCCCGCAGTCGCGGGACTTCCGCCTACGTCAGACTTCCGCCTTCACCAAGTTACGGCGAGACGAGTCGGCGAGACAAGTCGGCGAGGTTCGTCCAGTCCCGTAGTGGCGGGACAGGCGAAGAGGACCCGCCTACGTCCCGCAGTCGCGGGACTTCCGCCTTCACCAAGTTTCGACGAGACGAGATGGCGAGGCAAGTCGGCGAGACAAGCGTGAGGGGGCGGAGCTAGTGCCAGTCCGGTCTTGCGTGAGCTAGTTTGTGTCGTAGCCTGCCCGCATGAAAGAGATTGTTTTTGAAATAACCCAGGAGGCAGACGGCGGCTATGTGGCCCGCTGGGATGACCCTCGGGGTGGTGGCATCGTCACCGAAGGAGATTCCTTGGCGGAGCTGCAGGAAATGGTGACGGATGCGGTGGGTGGATACTTTGAACCGGGCGAAGCTCCGGGGTGCGTGCGGTTGCATTTTACGCAGGATCCGATCGTGTCGGTGGCGTGAAAATACCCCGCGATGTCTCAGGGGAGCAAGCGGTGCGCGCACTTCTGCGTCTGGGGTTTGAACGGCGGCGGCAAACCGGTTCACATGTCATTCTCCGCCGGGACTCCCGCACCGTCGTTGTCCCTATGCATCGCACTCTTAAGCTTGGCACACTGCGGGGCTTGATAGCGCAAGCCGGGTTGACGGTGGAGTCATTCTGGGCCGAGTTGTGATGCCGGGTGCTCCGGTGCGGCGCTTTTCCTAGGCAGGTAAGTTGACGATGGAGCGCCGTTGTTGCGTGCTCCGTTGTTTACAGCCCGTTCGACGAGCTCAGGGCCCCGAGCCAGTCGTGGGGCTGGCAACCCTGAGTGCCCTGTTGATGCCTACTGGCATCCCGGGGTTCGTCCACCGGCCGTTGCCGGGGCGAATGTCGTGCGACCTGCGTCGCCGCAAA
>JANNDM010000142.1:0-2894 GCA_031387725.1 Verrucomicrobiota bacterium
GGCTTGTCCGTCACCGTCGGCTTGAAGGTGAGGCCGGCGTCAGTCGTCGCGGCGGGCTTCGTTGCCGCCGGTTGGCTGGTGAGCAATAGTGTGGCGCGCTGCGCCCAGCTGCTGGCGGCGTCGATCTTGGAAACTTCTTCAGCCCATTTCTTCACCTCGTCCGCCTTGCCGGCGGCGGCGGCGAGGGAGGTGAGCTGGTAGGTCGCCTCGGCGCGTGCCCCTTTGGCGAGGGTGCCATCGGCACTGATGGCCTTCAGGGCGGCTTCGCCGGCTGGCTGGTCGCCACCATTGAGCTGGCTCATGGCGGCGCCGAGCTTGGCCCGACCGAGCAGAACCTCATTTGGCAGGCTGCCGGCCGCTTTCTGGTATTGGATCACGGCCGTCTTGTAGTCACCGGCGGTAAATTTCTCATCGGCCAACCGGAGCCAGGCGACGCCCGCGAGCGCATGCCCGGGGTGCGCCTCGGCAAAAGCGGCCAATTTGGCCGTCTGGTCGGCAATCTTGGCGTAATCCGCCTGCACCTCCTGCTCGCGACTAGCGGCGTAGGACTGCCACCCTTCCCGGCCGACGATGGCCAGCAAAGCCACGACACAAACGATCAGGATGCCCTGGCGATTCTTCGCCCAGAAGGCATGGACGGCGGCTTCAAAAGCGGGTTCGTAAACGGGTGTGGCACCCTCGGGTGACTGGTTGGCGGGGGGAAGTTGACTCATGGAACCGCGCAGGTTGAGCCGCCACCATCACCGCCTCAACGTCAAAGTTGCTCCAGCTCAGTCAAAAACCACGGTCTTGTTGCCATAGACCAGAACCCGATTGTCCAGATGCCAGCGCAGGGCCTGGGCGAGCACAAGTTTCTCCAAATCACGACCTTTGCGCACCAGATCCTCCACACTGTGCCGGTGCGTCACGCGGACGACGTCCTGTTGGATGATGGGGCCGTCATCGAGCACCGCCGTGGCGTAGTGCGCGGTGGCGCCGATTAACTTCACCCCGCGTTCATAGGCCTGATGGTAGGGCTTGCCGCCCGCAAATGCCGGCAGGAATGAATGGTGGATGTTGATGACCGGCTGGCCGACCTTTTCCAGAAAATCCCCGGACAACACCTGCATATAACGAGCCAGCACCACGAACTCGGTCCCGGCGGCGCGCAAGATCGCCAACTGCCTTGCCTCGGCCTCCGCCCTGGTTGCCGCGGTCACCGGCACATGGTGAAACGCCAGTCCGTAGTGCCGCGCCACGTCACCCAAGTCCGGATGATTTGAGATCACACACGCAAAGTCTCCGGCAAATTCCCCGGCCTGGCCGCGCAGCGCGAGGTCGTGAAAGCAATGATCCTCCTTGGAGACAAAGATCGCACCCCGGGCGCGGTAGGTGGAGGCCGCCACCCGCGCCGCCATGCCCAGCGACCGGGCAAAAGCGCGGAGCCCGGCGGCTTCCTGGGACAGGTCTGCGCTGGCGGGCACCCACTCAATCCGCTGAAAAAACTCGCCCGCCTCCATATCGCGATGCTGGTCCGCGTGGAGAATGTTGCCCGCGCGCGCAAAAATCCAACCCGCCGTTTTCGCCACGATGCCGGGTTGATCGGGGCCGTGCAGCAGTGCGACCAGAGTGGCGGGCGGTTTCACGGGGGACGGCGTCACATCGGGACGATGCTGCCCTTGTATTGCTGCAACGGGCGGACGTCGACGCGCTTGGCCTTCATCGCGCGGATGCCTTCCAGCGCCGCCCGGGCGCCGGTGATGGTGGTCATGATGCAGACATTGTTGGCCCAGGCCGCGGTGCGGATGGCGTTCTCGTCGTTGCGCGGGACCATGCCGCGCGGCGTGTTCACTACGAGCTGGATCTCGCCGTTCTTGATCATGTCCACGCAATTGGGCCGGCCCTCGTTGAGCTTGAAGACCGGCTGGACCGTGAGCCCTTGCGACTGCAGGAGCTTGGCGGTGTTGGTCGTTGAGCACACGGTGAAACCCAACTCGATAAATCCCCTGGCGATCGCGGCGACGTGCGGCTTGTCGGAATCCTTGACGCTGATGAAGACCCGGCCGGCGAGCGGCAGAGCGGGCTTGGCTGCCATCTGGGTCTTGGCGAAGGCGATGCCCAGATCATCGTCCATCCCCATGACCTCGCCGGTCGAGCGCATCTCCGGCCCGATCACGATGGTGGCGCCGGGGAAACGCGCGAAGGGAAATACCGCCTCTTTCACGCACCAGTGCTTGGGCCGGATTTCCCGGTTGAAGCCAAGATCTTTGAGCTTGGCCCCGGCCATGACGCGCGCCGCCAGCTTGGCCAGCGGCACTCCGATGGCCTTGGCCACAAATGGCACCGTGCGGGATGCGCGCGGATTGACCTCGAGCACGTTGAGCTGGTTGCCCTTGATCGCAAACTGGACGTTCATCAGACCCACGACCTTGAGCGCCTTGGCCAGCGCATACGTGGCGGCGCGGACCTCGTCGAGCATGTCGCGCGATAGCGTGTGCGGCGGCATCACCATGGCGGCATCACCCGAGTGCACCCCGGCGTATTCGATGTGCTCGAGCATGCCGCCGACGAGCGTCGTCTCCCCGTCGCTGATGCAATCCACGTCGAGCTCGATCGCGTCCTCCAGGAACTTGTCGATGAGCACGGGCTTGCCGGGCATGACTTCGAAAACCTGGCGGACCACCTCTTTGAGCTCGGCTTCACTGTAGAGGATGAACATGCCGCGGCCGCCGAGCACGAACGAGGGGCGCACGAGCACCGGGTAATCCAGTTCTGCGGCGGCGGTGATGGCCTCGGCCTCGGACATGGCGATGCGGTTGGCCGGCGACTTGAGCCCGGTCTGTTCGAGCACCGCCGCGAAGAGCTTGCGGTCCTCGGCGGCGTCGATGCTTTCGGGCGAGGTGCCGATGATGTTC
>JANNDM010000151.1:0-24220 GCA_031387725.1 Verrucomicrobiota bacterium
CGCTTGTAGAACTCGGACAGGATGGTGTCGCGCGAGCCGGCGAGCAGGTCGGCCGAGATCTCGGCGTGGCCTTGGAGCAGGCGGGTGTTGTTCAGCTCACGGCAGATCAGGCTGAGCAGCGAGGGCTCGACCTCGGCGCGGGCCAGGTCGGCGCCGCCAGCGACAAAGCCCTTGCCCACCCGCTCCTCGGCCACGCTTTCGCGGAAGCCGGAGTCGGTCAGCATCACGTCCTCGATGAAAATCCGCACGCCGGGCGGCTGGTCCTTCAGGGCGCGCTGGTAGAATTCGGAGAGGATGTTGTCGCGCGAACCGGCGAGCAGGCTAGCCGAGATCTCGGCCTCGCCCTTGGCGAGACGCGTGTTGTTCAGCTCGCGGCAGATCAGGCTGAGCAGCGAAGGCTCGACCTCGGCCCGGGCCAGATCGGCCCCGCCGGCGACGAAGCGCACGACGGCCTCGGCCACGGCCTCGCCCACGAGGTGCGGCGCGGGCGCGCGCACGGCGGCCACGGCCTGCGGGCCGGTCATGCGCGCGAGGCGCATGCGGTTCTGCGTGACCGAGGGCATCTGGCCCTTCAGCCCCTCGAGGTGGGCCAGGTAATCCTCGCGCAGCGAAATCAGGATGCGGTAGTCGGCGCGGGCGAAGTCAAACTTGGCGGCGTCGGCCTCGTCGCGTTCGATCCGGGCCTCCAGCGCGACCGGCGGGCGGTTCTCGACCAGGTCGGCGAGGTCGGCCAGGAATTCCTGGGCGCGCTTGCGGCCGGCGTCGTCGGACTGCGCGAGCGTGAAGATTTCCTCGAACTGGTCGAAAATGAGGATGGGCGTCAGCGTGCGGCCGGCGGCGTCCTTGAGCACGTCGTCGCGGTGGTGCAGGAATTCCCACAGCGTCTCGCCCTGCACGGCGGTGCCGCTCTGGGTCCAGCTGCCGGCGGCCTCGGTGGCGCGGAAGACGGCGCGCTTGATCTGCTCGGCGGGCGGCGGCGAGTGCGGGTCGTAATCGAGCCGCACATAGACCGGGCAGAAGCCCTCGGGGCGGAGGCGCGGCACGAGGCCGGCCTGCAGGATGGAGGTCTTGCCGAGGCCGGACTGGCCGAAGAGGACGGTCAACAGCTTGCGCTGCACGCGGCGACCTAGCTCGGCGGCCTCCTCCTCGCGGCCATGGAAATAGCTGCGGGTTTCCTCGGTGAAGGAGACGAGGCCGAGCCAGGGATTCTGCTCGTCCACGGTGGCGATCGGCGCAGCCGGCGAAGCGCCGGAACGCTGAACGTTTAACGCTGAACGTTTAACGCTCAAGTCGGACTCAGAGGACTCTGGTGTTGTTTGGGCCATTGGAAGTTAATCGTTAAGTGTTGAGTGTTGGGCGTTTCGCCCGGCTTGCCGGGCGATTGCTTTCTGCGGTGCGGATGCTGGCGGCGAAGATTCGCACCAGTTCGTCGGCTTCGGCCACGATCCCATCCAGCAATCCGGGGTTCGCTGTCAGAGGCGTGCGTTGCACGAGCCGCAACCAGCGCCGGGCCTCCCGCAATTCCTTGTAGCAGACGTGAAGTTTATGAATGAAATCGTCCCGCGATTCGGCCCCCTCGGCTTCGCCGTGATGACCGTAGGGCGAAGTCGCCGAACGCAGCCGTTGATCCGCCACATAGACCCCGGCCGGCGAGCGACTCATCGACTCCGTCACACGGATCACCCGCACCGCAAACTCAAGCAGACGTTCCTCCAAATTGTATTTGGGCTCGGGCATTAAGCGTTCGGCGTTAAAAGTTAAATGTTGAGCGTTATCGCGACCTGGTCGCGAAGAACTGCTGGAGGCGGGCGACAAATTCCGGCGGGGGCTCACCCCCGGGCAGCCGGCTGAAGTGCACGGCCTTGAACTTTTCCGGCACGATGGCGCCGGCCTCGGCCGTGTCGTCGAGGCAGACCGGCAGGATGAAGACCGCGCCGTCGGCCATGCCGCGGGTGCGGTCCACGGCGTCACTCCACTCGCGGCGGAAATAACCCTCGTGCCGCCGTTGCGTGGTGGCCGAGATCACCGGCACGAAAAACGAGCACCGCGCGATGTTGCTGCGGATCTTGCGGTCGTAGTCGTCGCCGCTCTCCAGCCGGTCCATGTCAAACCAGGTGGTGATGCCGGCGGCGTCGAGGCCGGCCTTGAGCTTTTGCACGGCGGGCAGGTCCTCGCGGGCGTAGCTGATGAAGACGGCGTTTTCCGGCATCTCGCGGGCCGGCGGCAGGAACCGCGCGGGCGCCTCGGCCCCGGCGGCGGGCATCGTGCCACGCCGGCGCGCCGTCCAGCGGCGGTGCAGCTCGGCGACAAATTCGGTGGCGCCGGAAAACATCCGCGTGCGCACGCTGACCTGCTGAAGGAAGGACACGAGCCGCACATCCTTCAGGCTGTGGCTGTCGGCCAGGATCTCGCCCACGTCGCGCGGGTCGGAGAGGCGGCGGCGCTTGGTCATGCGCAGGAAAAGCCGCGCGAGCCAGTTGGAGAAATCGCTGCCGATCACGAGCAGGTGATTGTGCTCGAGGGCGTGGAAAAGTTTTTCCGGCGTCAGGTGCTCGCTCTGCAGCGCGCAGACGAATTCCAGCATGTCCTCGTCGGAGATGACGTAGGTGGGCGAGGCCGAGAGGCGGCCGAGGAGGTGGTAGACGACCGGGCGCTGGAGGTCGTCGCGCTCGACCGGCAGGTCGGCCACGCGGTTGGGGGCGTAGGCGAGGACCTCGGTGTTGGCCGCGCCGCCGAAGCGCACGGCGTTCACCGCCTGCTCCAGGAGCGGGTCAAACGTCATCGAGATGTAGAGGTTGAAGTCCGTGATCTCGGCGAGCTGGCGCAGGGCCAGTGGCGGGGCGAAGTTGGACTCGCGCATGATGGTGCGCAGGCGGGTGTAGGCTTCCTCTCGCCGGCCGTGGTTGGCGAGGTAGGCGCAGACGACATCGTTCAGCAGGAGCGGCTTGGCCAGCGGCGCGGGATCGACGTTGAGGCGCGTGGCGAGTTTTTCCGCCAGCCATTCGAGCAGCAGGCGCGGGCCGGTCTCGGTCTCGACCTGGAGCAGCTCGGGGCCGACGATGGGGATGACGCGCTTTTCCTCGATGTAGTTGAGCAGGTCTTCCCACACATCGTCGTGGAAGGCCGTCCCCTCAGGGACGGAACGCTCAACGATTAACTCTGAACTTTTAACGCTTAAGTTCGGTTGCGTTGCGTCCGGATTATTTTGAGTCATGAGGAATTGGGCGTTGAAAGTTAAACGTTGAGCGTTCCGCGGTTCGTCAGAACAGCGGCGCGTGGTTCTTCGGGTCGGCGAGCAGCGCCTCGAAGGCGGGATAGTCCTTCAACGGGGCGAAGGCCGGGCCGCTTTTCAGGACGTGGATGCTGAGCTGGCCGTTGGTCGCAAGCATCGACCGCAGCTCGGCGCAGGCCGCTTCCTTGTCGCCGTTCCAGGCGAGCACGAAGGCCAGCGCATAGTGCGGACCGCGGCTTGAAATCACATCCCGCGTCTCCGGCATGATCGCCCGCGCCAGCTGCGCGGCCGCCAGGGCATCCGCCTTGTGGCCGAGCAGCGCCTCGATCTGGGCGAGCTGGCCAAGCACCAGGGTGTTCTGCGGTTCGTTCACCAACCGGGCGCGCAACTCGGCCGGATATTTCTCCACCCGGGCCCGGGCGACGACGAGGTCGCCCTGCGCCGCCCGGACGACGGCGTTATTCCAGGCATACTCGGCGGGCGAACCGCCACCGCTGCCCAGACCCGGGGCCCACGCCTCCGGATATTCCCGGTCAAGCCGGGCCACCGCCGCCAGATCACCCTTGATGGCTGACCAGAACTTCCGGTAACCGGCCGCCACCGCCGGGGCGGCGCGCCCGGCGATCGGACCGGCCAGCAGCTCGTCGCCTTCCTGGGTCGAGCCGCGCATCAGGTATTTCAGCCGCGCCACCTCGAAGGACTCGCGCAGGGACTCGGGCAGCAGGCGCACGCGGCGTTCCTGCTCGGTGATGGCCTCCGGGTAACGGCGCATCGACACGAGTGAGATCATCAGATTGCGGGCGATCTCCGCGGAGCCAGGATCGAGTTCCGCCGCCCGGCGCATGCTGGCCAGCGACTCGAGCCACTTGCCCTGCCGCCGCAGGACCAGGCTGGTCATGAAATGACCGTAATTGTCCTTCGGCCACTGGCGGGTGATCCGGCCGAATTGTTCCAGGGCGGCGGGATAATCGCGCAGCCCGTAGTAATAAAAAGTGCCGGTGCCGGCGATCACGGCGGGATCATCGGGGGCCAGTCTCCGCGCTGTCTCCATCGCGGTCCGGGCTTTGGTCAGCCGGGCTTCCGAGGCGTCGAGCGCATTGAACCGGATTTGGGAATGAACATCGCTGAGGGCGGCCCAGCCGGCGGCGTAGCCGGGTTCGAGCGCGACGGAACTTTGCAGCATCGCCTCCTGGGTTTCCAGTTCCGACCGGGTGTCGTTGCCGTTGCGGTTGATCTCGCGCGCTCGCAGCAGAAGATCATAGGCGCCGGGCTTGATGCTCGCCGGACGCGCCAGCAGGGTTTCCTCCTGGGGCGAGAGTTTCGCCTGCAGGGCCGTGGCGATGGCTTGGGACAGCTCCGCCTGGATGGCGAAGATGTCGGTGAGGTCGCGGTCGTAACTCTGCGCCCACACGTGCTCGTCGGTGCGGGCGTTGATGAGCTGGCCGGTGACCCGCACCTTGTTGCCCTGGCGCTGCACACTGCCCTCGAGCAGCCAGGCGACGCCGAGCTCCGACCCGATCTGGCGGATTTTCTTCGTGGTGCCGCGATACTCCATCACGGACGTGCGGGAAACGACGCGCAGTGCGGCGATGTGCGCGAGATTCGTGAGGATGTCCTCGTGGATGCCGTCGGTGAAAAAGGCGTTGGCCTTGTCGTCGCTGCGGTTCTCGAACGGCAGGACGGCGATGGACTTGTCGCTGATGGCCGGGGCGGCGGGCACCGCCGGAGCGATCGTCTTGGGCGCCACGGGCGTTGCGACGGGCACGTTGGAAGGCACGGGTTGGCGTGTCACTACGAGACCCACGCCCACCGCGACGATAACGGCGGCGGCCACCGCCCACGTCCAGCCGGGGATGGCGCGTTTGGATTTGGCGGCAGCAGATTCAGCCGCGGTCTGGGCTTGGGTAGTTTGTTTGAACAGCGGCGGCAAGGTCGGGGGCCGGGGGAGATCGGGCTTGAGTGCCGGTTTCTTCGGGGTTTCCAGCAATCGCTTCACCTGGGTGACAAAATCGGGCGTGGGCTCGCCGTGGGTGAGCCGCGTCCAATGGAAACGCAGGAACTCCTCCGGCACCTCCGCCCCTGACTCGGCAGTAGCATCCACGACCACCGGCATGATGAAGACCCGGCCGGCGGCCATGTCGCGCGTGCGCTCGACGGCCAGCAGCCACTCGCGGCGGAAATAACCCTCGCTGCGCTCCTCCGTGTGGGCCGACACCACGGCGAGGAACAGCGTGCATTCGCGGATCTGTTTCTTGATCTTGGCGTCCCAAGAGTCGCCGCCGCGCAGCTCGCTCTGGTCAAACCACACCTCGACGCCGAAGCCGCGCAAGGCCTCGGCGATGCGCCGGGCCGCGTCTGTGTCCTCCCGGGCGTAGCTCAGGAACACCGCGCCTTTCGGCGCAGAACGCTCAACGTTCAACTCTGAACGCTCAACGCTCAAGGCACGGACCTCCGGAGTTGTTGGATTGATTCTGTCATTTGGCGTTAAAAGTTAAACGTTGGGCGTTGAGATTTTTCACAGCGGCTTGGCGGCGCGCAGGATTTCCTCGAAGCGCGGGTCGGACTTCAGCTTCGCGAAGAAGGGATCGACGCGCAGTTCTCCTGGCGTGAGGGTGGTCGGACCCGTGAAAAACTGTCGCAGGCAGTCGAGTGCTTCCTCGTTGTGACCGGCGGCAGCCAGGGTCCTTACCGAATCCACCGAGGACAGTCGGAGAAACTTGTCGCGCCGGACCAACTGCTCCAGTGCCTGCTGCAATTCCCGCACGGCCCCCGTTTCACCGGCACAGACCCGGGCCCGGGCCCGGGCCACCGCGACCGCCGATTCCTGCCGGGGTGACCACTGGCGGGAACGGAACGCTGTGCTGGCCTCAGCCGCGTGTTTTTTGGCCGTCACCCCATCGCCGCGCAACAAGGCCAGCTCGGCCCGGAACAAAGACACGGGCAGCGTGATGACCGAACCGGTGTCCGGCAGCCACGCCTGCCGGGGATCGGCCAGCGTTTGTTCGGCCGCCGCCAGGTCTCCGACCCGCAACGCATCCAGATAGGATTTATGCAGACCCTGGGGATCAGCCTGCAATGGCGCCAGGGCCGCCCGTTTTCGCAACCAACCCGCCCGGTCGCCATCCAGATCGAACTGCGCGTCGATAAAAAACCTCTGGATGGTGCTGTCGGTGGGATAGAGCGACAAAAAGCGCGGCGCCAAGGCGGGCAGCAACTCATAGCGACGCAACGTGAACAAGGTCTCAAGGTAGCTCGAGCCCGACCGCCGGTCATGCGGATTCAAAGCCACCGCCCGTTCCAAGTGATCGACCGCATCCTGCCAGCGTCCGAGGCGGCGATAAGTGATCGCCAGTAGGTATTGGAGCTGGTCGTCATTGGGCAGGCCGGGCACAGCCGCCTGCAATTCCACCAAGGCTTTCGGCCAGTCGTTTTCGCACAGGTAGGCGAAGGCGCCCTGCGCCATGCGAGTCTCCGGAGTGCCGGGCGCGAGCCGCTGCGCCTCGGTCAGCGCGGCGGCGGTGCGGGCCCGTCGTTCCGGCGTGGGATCGATCGCACCAAACCAATACATCACGCCGTGTATGAAAGTCAGGTCTCCCCAGGCGAGCGCCAGGTTGGGATCCCGCGCCAAGGCCCGTTCGTAGAGGACGACAATGGCGTCATATTCGGGTCGGACGGAAACAGCGCTCAGCCCTTGTTTAAGCAGCCTGGCCCGCTGGTAAAGCTCGTAGGCCTGCTGGTCCTGCGTCGGCCGGCGCTCGATCAGCGAGCGCTCGCTCGCGGTCAGCGTGGCCTTTAGGGCGGCGGCAATTTGCTGCGCGAGCTTGGCCTGCAAGGCGAACACGTCGTTGGTGTCGCCGTCGTAGTTCTCCGCCCAGAGATGCTCGTCGGTCCGTGCGTCGATGAGCTGGGCCGTGACCCGCACGCGGTTGCCGGACCGGCGCACGCTGCCCTCCAGCACCACGGCCACGCCGAGATCAGCGGCAATCTTCTTGAGGTTGCGCGAGCCGGTATCGCGGTAGGCGAGCACGGAGGTGCGTGAGATGACCTTCAGGTCGCGGATCTTGGCGAGGCTGGTAAGCACGTCCTCATGTATGCCGTCGGCCAGGAATTCGTTCTCCTTGTCCGAACTCATGTTGGTAAACGGGAGGACGGCGATGGATTTTGCGTCCGCCGCAGGTGATGGGTATTGGGCGATGGGCGATGGAATTGTGACGGGCGCGACGGGGGGCGCGGGCTGGCGCCGGGCAAAAAACTCGCCCGCCACGATAACGGCCACCGTGCCGAGCGAGATCCACAGCGCGACGGGCGAGGCTTTCTTTGGCGGGGCGGGATCGGCAGCGACCGCATCGGCCTTGGTCCGCGCGGCGAGCTTGAAGTCCGGCGGCAAGGTGGGCGGTCGGGGCAGCTCCGGTTTCAGGGCGGGTTTCTTCGGTGCTTCCAGCAGCCGCTTCACCTGCTCAATGAAAGTGGTGGTCGGCTCGCCGCCCGCGAGGCGGGTCCACTGGGCTCGGCTGAATGAATCCGGCACCGCCGCGCCCGTATCCGGCGTCTCATCGATGACGACCGGCACAATGAACGGCTTGCCCGGCGCCATGAGGTGGGAGCGATCATCGGCCAGTTTCCACTCCAGCCGGAAGTAGGCCTCGTCGCGCGACTGCGTCGTCGCGGAAATCACCGGGAGGAAGAGCGCGCAGGCCTTGATCTGCCCGCGGATCTTGGCGTCCCAAGAGTCGCCGCCGCGGAGCTCGCTCTGGTCGAACCACACCTCGACGCCGAAGCCGCGCAAGGCCTCGGCGATGCGCCGGGCCGCGTCTGTGTCCTCCCGGGCGTGGCTTAGGAAAACGGCTTTGGTGGGGTCGCTCATTTGGTTTTCGGCAGCGGGTGCGCCGCGCGCCAGGCTTGCGCGCGGGCATGGGCCTCGGTCAGGCCGAGCGTGGCCAGGAACTTCACGAAGCGCGGGTCCGCGCGGATCGGGTCGTAGTTCGCATCAAAAAGCAGATTTGCCGCAGTCGAAATGTTCGTCATCGCAGGGTCCATGACGGCCAAGGCTTCCTGCGGCCGGCCCAGTCTTGCCAAGGCACTGGCCTTGGTGTCCGCACTGGCCCCCGGGGGGAACAGTGCGTAGGCCTGCTCCGCCTCGGCCTTCAAGCCCGCGCCCACGAAAACAGTCATGACAAATGACTCGTAGGTCGAGCCCGCCCAGGGGATTTTCCGCAGCAGCGCCACCGCCTCGTCGTGCCGGCCGAGTTCGGTCAGACAGAGCGTTTTCCATACGCGCGCCTGCAGCGAGTCCGGCTGCAAGGCCAGCGCCCGGTCCACGACGCCCAGCGCCTCTTCATGGCGGCCCTGATAGCTGAGCGGGATGTAGTAGTTGTCCAAGATCCGATGCGAAAGCGGGTCCAGTTCCGTCGCCCGCCGCATCATGGCCTCAGCCTCGTCCAGCTGGCCTTCGCTGAGCAGCCGGCGCCCGAGGAACTGATAGGCGGTGGCATAGCTGGGATTGAGGGCGATCGCGAGCCGGAGCTCACGCACGGCATCTTCGGTCCGCCACGTTAGCCAATAGAGGTAGCCCAGCGCCGTGTGTGCCTCGGCCAGGTTCGGGTCGAGCGCCAGCGCCCGGTCGGTCTCCGCCCGGATCCGGGCGACAACGGGGGCGTCGCGCTGGCTGAATAACCCCAGTTTTTTCCCTTCCACCGCCTGAAAGTTCCAGACCAACGCCAACAACGCGCGGGCCCGCGCAAAATTCGGGTCGAGGTCCAGGGCGCGCTGGAGTAAAATCTCCGCCCGGGCATACCCCTCGGCGGTGCGCTGATTCCATCCCTGCCGGGCCTGGACAAACAATTCAAACGCCTCCGGATTCACGGCGGCCGTCGCGGCGGCTGAGGTCACGCCGAGCTTGAGGGAAAGTTCCTTCGCGATGCGGCCCGCGATTTCCTCCTGCACGGCAAACACATCCTTCGCGTCGCGCGTAAATGTGTCCGACCACACGTGAAACCCGTCCGCCGCCTTGATCAGCTGGGCGGTGATTTTCACGCGTTCGCCGGCGCGCTGCACGCTGCCCTCGACCACGTAGGCGACGTTGAGCTTCGCGGCGATCTCGGGAATGGGGAGATTCTTGCCCTTGAAGAAAAACGCCGAGGTGCGCGCCGCCACCCGCAGGCCGGGGACCTTGGCGAGGACGTTGAGCAGCTCCTCGCTGATGCCGTCGGAAAAATACTCGCTGTTGCGCGCCTCGCTCAGGTCGGCGAAGGCCAGCACGGCGATGGATTTATCCGCCGCGGACGCGGCCGGGGTGACCGCCACGGGCGGCGCGGCTGGCAGCGGCTGGGCCGCGGCGGGTGGTTCGGATTTGCGCAGCGTCACGACGCCCACGCCGATGGTGACGATGCCGGCGGCGGCCACCGCCCACATCCAGCCGGGGACGGCGGGTTTGCGCCCGGCCCGACCGTCCTCTGTCTTCTGTCCTCTGTCCTCTGTGTTCTGCGCGGTTTGCCTGAATTGCGGCGGCAAGGTCGGCGGCCGAGGCAGGTCGGGCTTCAGGGCCGGCTTGCGGCGGCTGCCGAGGAGGCCTTTTACCTGCTCGATGAAATGCGGCGTGGGGAGCGCGCCGGGGAGGCGGGTCCACTGTACCCGCATGAATTCGTCGGGCACAAGCGCCTGCGCCTCGGCCGTGTCATCGATCACCACCGGCACGAGGAAGGCGGTGCCCGCCGCCATGTCGTTGGTGCGCTCCACGGCGAGCTTCCACTCGCGGCGGAAGTAGCCTTCCTGGCGCGTCTGCGTCGTCACCGAGATGACCGGGAGAAACAGGGTGCAGGTGCGGATCTGCGTCCGGAGTTTCGCATCCCAGGCATCGCCCCCGCGCAATTCCGCCTGGTCGAACCACGCCTCGACGCCGGAACTGCGCAACGCCTCGGCGATCCGGCGCGCGGCGTCCGTGTCCTCGCGGGCGTAGGACAAAAAAACCGCGCCCGATGCAGGTGTGTTGTCCGGCATAATAGCGGGGCAATACATGCCGGTTAAGCTTAGGCCTTGCCAGCCCAAACCCATGCTGGCACCCGTTTTATACCCAGTAAGGCCCGAATGCCCCCTTCCACCTCCACTGCGAAGCTTTCGCTCAGTCCCACAGCCAGCGGAACCGAAGCGATCAAAGTGATCCGCGGCTTGATCCGCCGGGGCGAATACCTCGCGGCCTATGATGCCGCCGAGGAAGCCGAAGATCACCAATTCAAGCCGGATCTCACCCCGGAGATTTGGGCGGAAATCAGGTATCTGCGGGTGCTGGCCTTGGCGCGCTCGGGCAGCTCGCAACGCGCACTGGCCGAGGCGGCGGGCTTTGCCGCCGCCATGTCCGTCGAGCAGCTGCCGCCGGGGCTGGCCGAGGATATCGCGGCGCTGGAGGCACGCGTCGCCAAGGAGCACGCGCTGGAGGCGCCCCTTGCCGAAAGGCCGGCGCTGGCTGCAACCGCCGCCGCCGCCTATGAAAATGTCTACCGGCAGCTCCACCGTTCTTATGCCGGTGTCAACGCCGCGACCATGTGGCGGATCGCCGGGCAGACCGAACGGGCGCACCAGCTGGCCCGCGAAGTGACGGAGCTTGTTGACACCGAATTGGCCGCCCTCACCGGCCCCACCGGCTCCGGTCATTATTGGGCCTGGGTGTCGCGGGCGGAGGCGCTGCTGGTTCTCGATGATACGGCGGGCGCCATCACGGCGCTGCAAAATGCCGCCGTCGGACACAAAGATGATCTCGGGCCCCACGCCACCACCCGTCGCCAGCTCCGTTACCTCTGCAATGCCATCGGCGTCGATCCCGAGCCGATCGTCGAGGTGCTGGCCCAGCCGGATGTGGTTCATTTTTGCGGCCACATGACCGCGCCCGCCGGAACCCCTGCCCGCTTCCCGCAAGCCCAGCAGGCGATGGTGACGGAACAGGTCAGGGAGCGCCTTCGGAATCGAAATGTGGGATTTGCCCACGGCTCGCTGGCCTGCGGGGCCGACATCATCATCGCCGAAGTTGCGCTGGAGCTGGGTGCCGAGCTGCATCTGGTGCTGCCGTTCGAAATCGAGGAATTTGTGGAGATCAGCGTGGCTCCGGGTGGTCCGGATTGGACCGACCGGTTCCGGCGCTGCCTCACCGCGGCGACCTCGGTCACGATCGCCAGCGACAGCGCCTACAGCGGCGACGCCGTGCTCTTCGCCTACGCGGCGCGCATCGCGATGGGTCAGGCGATGAACCGGGCCGCGAGCATCGACGCCCGCACCTGGCAGCTGGCGGTGTTTGACGGCGAAATGGGCGGCGAGACCGGCGGCACCGCCCATGACATCAGCCAGTGGAAACATGCCGGCGGAGCGACCGAGATCATCAAGATCAATTCGACCCGTCTGGGCCAGACCACGTCGCCGTTCTCCCTGCCGTCGCGGCGGGTGATCCGCTCGGTGTTGTTCGGCGACTTCAAGGGTTTCAGCCGGCTGCGCGACGAGCACATCAAGCTTTTCCTCACCACCGTGATGCAGCCGGTGGCGGAGGTGCTGGACCGCTACGGCGCGCATGTGATCGTGCGCAACACGTGGGGTGACGGGCTCTTTCTCGTGCTGGATGACGCGGTGAACGGCGCGCGCTGCGCCCTCGACCTGCAGGAGAGGTTGCGCTCAGTCGACCTGGAGGCCGCGGGGTTGCCTTCCGACATGGGCCTGCGCCTCGGCGGCCACACGGCGCCGCTGGTCTCGGTGTATGATCCCGTGCTGAAGGCGCCGATGGAGATGGGCCGGGGCCTCACCCGCGCTGCGCGCATCGAACCCCGCACCCCGACGGGCGAGGTCTACGTGACGGCCGCGTTCGCGGCCCTGCTGCGGCTCGATCCGGATTGCGGCGTGACGCCCGAATACGTGGGCCACCTGAGCACGGCGAAGAATTTCGAGACCACCCCGATGTATCTGCTGCGCCGGCAGGATGCGAGAAACCGGCAGTTGCCCCCCGCCTGATGTCAACCAATAGTTGACTTAAGGCGGGGGACGGGGACTCAGAAGCGATACGCCGCCGTCACGCCGAGCTGGCGCGGGCCGGCGGCGCCCAACTGATTCGCCAAGAGGCGGGTGTCGCGAGCCGACGCCCCACTCCCGAACGCGTTGCGATGCCCGCCCATCCAGTCGCCCCCGGCTCCCGAGGTTTTTGTCAACTATTGGTTGACATCAACGCACCCCGGTTGTTGTCAACCAATAGTTGACTTAAGGCTCGGGGTGGTTGTGGAGAAAGCGCCGGGGGACCCACCGGCCGGCGAAATATCTCGAGACCACCCCGATGTATTTGTGCCGGCGACAGGGCGCGGCGGACCGGGCTTGAACCGCCCCGGCGCTACTTGCCGTAGCGCTGGCGGTATTTGTCGTAGAGCTGCGTGTGCCGGCTGTGGAGCTGGATCGCCGCGCCGTCGATGAAGGCGAGCGACACCTGCGTCGGGATCTCCAGCGGGTCGCCGTCGGTCACGATCAACGTGGCGCGCTTGCCGACCTCGATCGAGCCGAGCTCGCCGCCGACGCCGAGAATCTGCGCCGGGTAGAGCGTGATGGCCTTCAGCGCCTCCCCGGCCGGCAGGCCGAAGGCCGCGGCCAGGGCCGCCTCGTAGGGCAGGTTGCGGGTGTTGGCGGCCCCGCCCGAACCGCCCGCCGAATTCGCGATGCAGAACCGCACTCCGGCGGCGGACAGTTTGCCGGCGTTGGCATAGATGTCGTCATAGCCATCGTCCCGACGGAGGGGAAGTTCCTGCGTGCCATTGATAATCACGGCTACGTCCTGCGCCTTCAAGCGGTCGGCAACGCGCCAGGCATCGTAAGCGCCGACCAGAATGATCTTTAATTTTTCCTCGCGTGCCCAATCAAGCGCCGCGCTGATCTGCTGCAGGGAGTTCGCGTGGACAAAGACGGGCTGGTCGCCGCGGAGGGCCGGGCGCATGGCTTCCCAGCGGAGGTCGGTCTCGGTCGGTTTGCCGCCGACCGCGTCGCGGGCCTGCGCGTAGGCGCGGGCCGAAGCGAACGCGTGGCGCAGCAACTTCAGCTGTTCATCGAATTTCTTCTGGCGGTCATCGACCGCGACGGCGTCGCGGCGGGCGCGCGCGGCCAGCTCGGGCCAGTAAACGTGGAGGCCCACGGCGGCGCGCAGCGTCATGTCCTCCCAGGTCCAGCCGTCGAGCCGAAGCAGCGTGGAGGTGCCGGCGATGAGACCGGGCGCGGCCTGCCCGTCGCTCTGCGCGGCGGGCGTGGTATGGACGGTGAGCACGCCGTTGGCGCGGGTGACGGGGATCAGCTCGCTGTCGGGATTGATCGCGACCTGGGTCCGCGCGTTGGGGTTGATCAAGCCGACTTCGGCCGTGTCAACGGTCGCGCGAACCGCGCCGATCTCCTCCAACCCGATCGTGGTGTCGGCGGAGAACAGGCCCGGGTAAACGCGTTTGCCCGCGACATCGATCACCTGGGCGCCGGCGGGCGCCTTCAGCCCCGGGCCGATCGCGGCGATCCTGCCGCCAGCGAGCAGCACATCGGTCTGCGGCAACACGGCACCGCTGACAGTGTGAACTTCGCCGCCCTTGAGCAAAACGGGCGCGGCCGGACGCTGGGCGGGCATGATGGTCGAGGCCGCGGCGGAAGCGGCCAGCAGCGAGACGAGCATGAGGTGGAGCGGCCTGCTCGTCCGTCGAAGCCTTGGCGAAGTCGGAACCCCAGGGCGCTGCTTGAATCCCAAGCGCGTTGCGGTCAACGCGCTCCACCCCAAGGCAAAGATATTCGTGGTTTTCATTGATGGCCTCCTTCCTCGAGCGAGCAGGTATGGACGTTACCACCGTGGTGGTAGATGGCGCGGAATTCGTCGTGATTGTCCGCCTGCGCCATCACGTAGGCCGGCTCCGCCGGCGGTCCGTCCCCTCCCCCGCCTCCGCTCCGGGTCAGCACTTTCTGCCGCGCGGCGAGAGCTTTTTGCAGAAGAGCCGCGCGCTCGGCGGCGGCGGCGGTGCGCAGAAGTTTGTCCTCGTCGCGGTCAAAGTAGCGGCGGCCGTCGATCCAGGTCTGGTTGGGCCGCGCCCGGGTCGAGAGCGGACTCGCGTTCCAGAGGACAAAGTCGGCATCCTTGCCCAGTTCGAGCGAGCCGACACGATCGTCGATCTTAAGTTGTTTCGCCGGGTTGAGGGTGACGAACTTCCAGGCCTCGGCCGGGGAGACGCCGCCATATTTGACGGCCTTGGCCGCCTCGGTGTTGAGCCGGCGCGCGAGTTCGTCGCTGTCGGAGTTGAAGGACACCACCACGCCGGCGGCGCTCATCAGCGCGCCATTGTAGGGGATGGCGTCGATGACCTCGTATTTATAGGCCCACCAGTCGGAGAACGACGAACCGCCCGCTCCCAGTTTGGCGATTTCGGGCGCGACCTTGTAGCCCTCGAGGATGTGCTGAAAGGTCCCGACCTTCAGCTGCAGCTGCTCGGCGAGCCGGATAAAGGCCAGGATCTCGTCCTGCCGGTAGGAATGGATGTGCACGAGGCGTTCGCCGTTCAGGATTTCGAGGGCGGCCTCGAGCCGGAGGTCGCGGCGCGGCAGGAGGCCAGAGCCGGTGCGGTAGGTGCTCCAAGCGTGGCCGTATTCACGGGCGCGGTTGAAGGTATCGAGCATGATTTCCGGCACACCCATGCGGCTCATCGGATAACGGGTGCGCGGGCCGGTGGCGCTGGCGCGGACGACGTTTTCCCCGAGGGCGAACTTCACGCCGGGCATCGCGCCGGCGAATTTCAATTCCTCGGCCCCCGCGCCCCAGCGGAGCTTGATGACCTGGTTCTGCCCGCCCATCGCGTTGGCGGAGCCATGCAGGACGTTGGCGGTGGTGAGGCCGCCGGCGAGCTGGCGGTAGATGCCGATGTCGGTGGGATCAATGACGTCGGCCACGCGCACTTCGACGGTGACGGAGCTGGCCCCCTCGTTGACGCCGCGGCTCATGGCGGTGTGCGAGTGGCAGTCGATCAGGCCGGCGGTCACATGCTGGCCGGTCGCATCAATGACGACCGCGCCCGCCGGAGCGTTGAGATTCTTGCCCACTTTTTCAATTTTCCCGCGCGTGACCAGAACATCGCCGCCCTCGATGATGCCGGCGGAGCCACTGGTCCAGACGGTGCCATTTTTGATCAGGACATGGTCGGGCTGGGTCGGAAGGTTTTTGCGGCCGTAGGCCCCGGCCGGATAGGCATCGGTGGTGGCGAAAAATTTCTCCTCTGCGGCCGGCTTCGCGTTGGCGGCGGCCTCCGGCTTCGCGGGAGCGGTGCGTTGGGCGGTCCAGCGCAGGGCGGTGCCGTCGGGCAGTTCGCCGGTGCCGGTGAGCCGGTCGCCCTTGCCGCCGGCCACCAGACGCGCGGTGCCGCCGGTCGCGCCGAAAAGCTCGGCCGGCAGGAAGAGCAGCACGGTGTTCTTGTCGGGCAAGCTCGCGGCGATGTCCTTGTCGCCCGCTTTCGCCTTCAGGCGGTTCGGCTTGGCCCCGTTGATGACGATCTCGCCGGGGCCCGGTGGGCCGCTCCAAGTGAGCTTCCACGTGCCGCGCGCGTCCAGCCGTTGCCAGTCTTCCAGCTCGAACGGCTCGCCGTCGACCCACAGGAGCTCGATGGCGGCGTCCTCGGATTTGAAGAGGTCGCCGTTGGCCACGACGACGTTGGCCGCCTTGCCCTTTTCCAGTGTGCCGTGGGTGGCGGCGACGCCGAGCAACGCGGCGGGCGTGGTGGTCAGGGCGGCCAGCGCGCGATCGGCGGCAAGTCCGCGGGTCACGGTCTGGCGCAGGCGCGGCCAGAACTCCGTCTCCGGTTTTTTCAGTCTCGCGCTGGTGAAGGCGACCGGCACGCCGGCCTCGGCGAGACGCGCGGCGTTGGCGGGCGCCGTCTCCCACTGCTGCAGCTCATGCAGCGACACCTCGACCGCCTTGTCCGGCAACTCGACTTCGGGCACGTCGGGAAAATCCAACGCCAGCACGACGGGCGTCTTGGCCTTGGCGAGCAGGTCCCGCATCCGGTATTCCGTGCCGGCCCCCCGGAAGGCGACGCGCAGCTTGAACTCTTCGCCCAGTTTCAGCACCCGCGCCACATCGAGTTCGTCGACCAGCTCGAACATCATCAGCTGCTCGCCCCGGACCAACGGGCCGAGCGCGGCGAGCGAGTCGTTGGCCTCGGGCCGCTCCGCGCCCAAGCCGGAGCCGACCGTGTAAGCTGCCTGCGTGGCGGCATACCATTGCGCATCAAGCAAGGTCTGGCGCACCAAGGCGACCGCGCCCATGAGCGAAGTCGGGTAGGTGCGGTCAATAAACGAACCAAACTCGAACGCGACCTCCTGGGCGATATCGGGGCGGACCACGCCGACGTTGAAATTCGCAGTGCCGGTGCTCACGAGCGCACTGCGGCCCCGGAACAGGCCGCGCGCGGGCGCGATGTTGGCCAGCGTGAAGCCCAGTCCCCGCAGTTTTTCGGCGGATTTCGGGTCGGGCGTCAGCGCCAGGGCGGCGGAGCGCTCCGGCATGACCCGGGAATTCCACGCCCGGGCCCCGGTGGCCGGGGCGGGCTCGGCGCGGGCCGCCGCCGGAGCGGCGCCGGGCGGGGCGTCGGGGGCGCGCGGCGGGACCGGCCTAAATGACTCCGGCAAATAGTGCGACGAATGGCTTTCGATGAACCCCGCATAAAGGGTGTGACCGGTGACATCCCACACGCGGGCGTCGGCCGGAGCGGTCACACCGGCGCCGACCGCCTCGATGATGCCATCGCGCAGCACGAGCGTGCCCTGCTCGATGACCTGGCCCGGGGCGGTGACGATGCGGCCGCCCACCAAGGCATGCACGCGCGGGCTGGTCTCCCGCAGGCCCTCGACGGGCGCGGTGACGACACGAGAAGCCGCCGAGGTGGAAACCGGCCAAAGCGAGGCCAGAGCAAGCAACAGGGCACCACGCGCAACCAGACCGAGGGGAAATGATTTCATAGAAGTGAAAACCGGCAGTTGAAGCGCGCAGGCTGGGCACGCGCCCAGTCCGCCGCAAGCCAAAGCCAACAGATTGCTGCCCCGCGCCCCACTGCGACCGCCGCCGAGGTTGCAGCCCGACGCCCACCAAATCCCCAAAAGTGCTGGGCTCTCGCCGCGCTTCGGCTGATGTCAACTAATAGTTGACAAGCGTATCGGGCGCGGGGCGTGTTTTATTCAGAAGCGATACGCCGCGGTCACGCCGATCTGGCGCGGGTCGGCGCGATCCTCGTAGCGCGTCTCGAGGTAGTCGGGATCCGCATTGCCGAAGAAATACACCCGTTTGTCGTATTCCTCATCGAGGAGATTTTTCACCCAGAGTGTGAAGGACCATTCGCGCCAGGCATAGCCCAGGGTGGCGTTGACAACGCGGAAAGCGCGCCGCGCCTCGTGCTGATTGTTCGAGTCGAACTGCCGGGCGCGGCCGACGAGCTCGGCCGAGGCGAAGAAGCCGCGCGCGGCGCCGTAACGCGTGGCGAGCGTGTAGCCGTAATGGGGCGTGTTCGCCAAGTCGCGCCCGCCGCCGGCGTTGCCGTTGGTGAGAATGAACGGGGCCAGCTCCGAGCGCATCAGTGCCAGTGAGCCGCGCACCGACCAGTCCGGGCTGAGCGCGTAGGCCCCCGCCGCCTCGAGGCCATAAACGTGCGCGGCCCGCCCATTGGCGGTGAAGAACCGGTAGGTGCCGCCAAACCCGGCGGCGTCGCGCACCTGCGGGTTCTGCCGCTGGAGGTAGAACACCGTGAGCTCGCCCGTGGCGCGCTGGTCCAGCCCGTGGCCGCGCAGACCCGCTTCGTAGTTCCAGAGTGTCTCGGTGCCATAGATCAGGGGATCGACCCCGACGTCGATGCGCGCGTCGAGGTTGATGCCCCCGGCCTTGTAGCCGCGCGTAACGGACACAAAGGCGAGAGCGTGGTCGGTGAGATCGTGTTCCAGCGTGAGCTTGCCGCCGAGGAGGGTATCACTGAACGACGGTTGCACCACCACACCTGCGTCGCGGCCGGTGCCGTCGAGGGCGATGTGCTCGAAGCGCAGGCCGGCCACCAGCCGCGTGTGCGCCGAGAAGTCGTGACCGAGCTGGCTGAACAGCGCCGTGTTCCTGGAATGATAGGCGACCTTCAGGTTGTCCTGGCTGAAGAGGTCCTCGTAACCGTAGCGGGAGGTTTCATCGATGACCGAGTAGAAGGCACCGAGCGTCCAGCGGGTGATGGCGCCGGCCCGCTGGTCCGAGTCGAGGCGCAGTTCCTGATTCACGACCCAGCGGAGGCGGTGCAGGTCGCTGAAGCCCGCATAGGAGGCCGAGGTCCAGTCGGCATCGTAGGCGTAACGCGAGCGGGTGCGGGCGCCGCCGGTGACGGTGGAGAAGCGCACCCCGTCCCAGCCGCGATAGGTGCCGCGCAGACTGCCGGCCAGCGAGCGCTGCGTGTCGGCACCCGGCTGGTCGCTGGAGGTGGAGCGGCCGTTGTTATCGAGGGCGAATTCATCGTAGCCGTTGGCGAAGTCGGCCGCGAGCACCGCCGCCGCCCACCGCCAAAGCGTGTTGGGGTTCCAGGTCAGGCGCAGGCGGGCGGTGAATTCGTCGCGGGCGTTCGTATCGCGGTTGAGCGTGAGGTTGCGCCGGAAACCGTCGCTCTGGCTCTGTTGCACGGCGAAGCGCATCATCAGTTCCTCGGGTTGGGCTGAAACCAGCGGCCCACCGACGGCGAAGCCACCGGTGAAAAGCGAGTCCCCGCCGGCGGTCAGCTCGGTCTGGCCGGTCCAGTAGGGCGTGGGAACGTTGGTCACGAGGCGCACGACCCCGCCCGCCGCATTGGCCCCGAAGGCCCCGGCCTGCGGGCCGCGCATCACTTCGACCTGCGCCACATCAAATGCGCTGCCAATCGTGCCGAGGCCGGTGAAATCGAGATCGTCCACCAGGAAACGCACCGCGGAATCGGGGGTTTCGCCCTCGAACTGGGAATTCTCGCCGATGCCGCGGATCTGCAGGTAGCGCGGTCGCGACGTGCCGCCGGTCCAGGTCAGGTTCGGGATCTGGTCGACGAGATCGCCGAAGTGCCGGACAGCGCCGGCGCGCAGTGCGGCCTCTTCATAAACCGTGACACTGGCCGGAATGCGAGCGAGCGGAGCGGCCCAGAGATCCGCCGTGACCCGGATGGGGTCAAGTTTGACGATATCAGTGGTGGAACCCGGCCTCTGGACGGGTTGTTCGGCAAGCGCGTCCGGAGGCCGCGCTCCACCTTGGGCCTGGGCACGCGTGGACGTGAGCGCCACGAGCGCAAGGGTGAGCGAGAGGATTCGGGCCGGGAGTCGCATGAGAATGGGTGCCCACCCGAATCGGACGACCGGCGGAAAACGGGCGGCGCACCCGGCGCGACCTTGCTTGTTTCCTTCGCCGGTATGATCCGTTTCAGGTTCAGAGGGTCGAACGGCCGAGCGCGCCGCAATCTCAGTCCTTCGCGAAGGACACCCCTACGAGCAGGTGCAGATTCGGTCCGGTGTCCCCCGCCGTCAATCGCGCAATGTGTCACCTCCCGGTCCGGAAAACATGAAGGGCGCCCCTTGCGGGACGCCCTGCATGACCTAACACCAAGCAAACCGTAAGAACTACAAACAATGTTTCGTATGAAGCGAACGCACTGATTGTCGTAAGGATAGACGTGGGATATTCGAAAACGTTGAATCTTTCTTGCAAGAATCTCTGCGCATAAAACTTTTTTGATTGGGCTGGCACTTGGCTTTGGCCATCAATTGTTTATGCAGTTACTGATTTCTGGAATCCGGGCACGGCAACCCTCCGGTTTTTGTCATAAACTTCTGAAATCATAAACCCGCTCCGCCGCGGATGGTTTCGCGCACCAGGCCGATGCGCCCTATTCTTACAGGTGAATCTCCGCCGGCATCACGATGCCGGCGTTTGTTTTCACGGCTTCGGCCTTCAGCGGATAACGGAACTGCTTCCCCTCAAAATTGCGGAAGATCACCTCGTCGTCGGTGATTTGCTCAACGTAGTCGGGATTCACGGGGACCTTGCCGCCGCCACCGGGAGCGTCGATGACGTATTGCGGCACCGCGTAGCCGGTCGTGTGGCCGCGGAGCGCGCGGATGATCTCGATGCCCTTGCGGACATCCACCTTGAAGTGGGCGCCGCCGGTGATGAGGTCCATCTGGTAGATGTAGTAGGGTCGCACGCGCATCCGGAGCAAGCGGTGCACGAGGGCCTTCATCACCTCCGCGTCATCGTTCACGCCCTTCAACAGCACACTCTGGTTGCCGAGCGGCACGCCGGCGAAGGAGAGGCGTTCGCACGCGTCCTTCAATTCCTGCGTCGCCTCCTTCGGGTGGTTGACGTGGATGCTCATCCAGACCGGCCCATGCTGTTTGAAAATGTCCGCGAGCTCCGGCGTGATGCGCTGCGGCAGGAACACCGGGATGCGCGAACCGATGCGGATGAACTCCACGTGCTTGATCGCGCGCAAGCGGCCGAGCAGGTGGTCGAGTTTCTTGTCGGAGAGCAGCAGCGGATCGCCGCCCGAGAGGAGCACGTCGCGGATCTCCGGGTGCGCCTCGATGTAACGGAGCGCCTGCTCGTATTCGGGATGAAAGTTGTAGTCCTGCGCGTTGCTCACCAGGCGGCTGCGGGTGCAATAACGGCAGTAGGCGGCGCAGCGGTCGGTGACGAGGAATAGCACCCGGTCCGGATAGCGATGGACGAGGCCGGGCACCGGCGAATGTTCGTCCTCACCGAGCGAATCGAGCATCTCGCCGGAGGAGATGACCATTTCGTCGCTGCGGGGGATGACCTGCTTGCGGATCGGGCAATGCGGATCGTGGCGGTCGATCAGGTTGAAAAAATAGGGTGTGATCGCCAGCGCCAGTTTCTCCTTGGCGAAGAGGCAGCCGGCGCGCTCCTCGGGCGTGAGTGTCATATAGCGCTCAAGCTGCTCGATGGTCGTGAGGCGGTTCTTGAGCTGCCAGGTCCAGTCCTTCCAGTCCGACTCCGGCACGTGCGACCAAAGCCCCTGTCCGGCAAACCAGGTGGTGCGGTCTTCGGTGTAGGGCATCGGCGAATGCAGGAATAGCCGGTTTGTTCTTGGTGTCAAATGACCGGATTTCATGCGTGGAGCCTGAAAACCACTAGACAGGCGAGGAGGAAATGCCTTTCGTGCTTCTTTAATGTCCGCCCCCCCACCCGCGATCCTGGCCCTCGAAGATGGCAGTGTATTCCGCGGCATCGCGTTTGGCGCCGCCGCCACCATCGCGGGCGAGTGTGTTTTCAACACCTCGATGACCGGCTACCAGGAAATCATCACGGACCCGTCCTACTTCGGGCAAATCGTGACCATGACGGCGGTGCAGATCGGCAATTACGGCATCAACGCCGAGGACGAGGAACACAGCGCGCCCAAATGCTCGGGCTTCGTCGTCCGCGAGGTCTCGCCCATCGTGAGCAACTGGCGCAGCACGATGTCGCTCGACGCCTACTTGAAGAAATACGGCATCCCGGGTATCAGCGAAGTCGACACCCGGGCCCTCACCAAAAAACTCCGCGTCGACGGCGCGATGAAGTGCTGTCTTTCCACCCTGCCGCTCCGTGATGCCGAGGCGATCAAGCTGGCCAGGGCCTGGCGGGACATGGCGGGTAGCGATTACGTGAAGGACACGACCTGTCAGGCACCCTACATCTGGGCGGCCGATGACGCGTCCCGGCACAACGCCCAGTATCTCCCGGTCGGCACCAGGCAAGGCGCGACTGTCACCCCGAAGAAGAAGTTCAAGGTCGCGGCCTTCGACTACGGCGCGAAATACACGATCTTCCGCAAGCTCGTGCGCCACGGCTTCGAGGTGATGGTTTTCCCCGCCACGGCCACGCACGAAGAAGTTCGCGCCGCCGGCGTCGACGCGGTGTTCCTCTCCAACGGTCCGGGCGACCCGGCCGCCCTGCCCTATATCCATCAGACGGTCACCGGCCTGCTGCCGGACTACCCCATCTTCGGCATCTGCCTCGGCCACCAGATGCTCACGCACGCGCTCGGCGGCACGACGTTCAAGCTGAAGTTCGGCCACCGCGGCGGCAACCAGCCGGTGAAGAACCTCGAAACGGGCAAGGTCTCCATCACGGCGCAGAACCACGGCTTCGCCACCGACCCGAAGTCGCTCGAGAAACGCAGCGCGGTCGTCACCGAGATCAATCTGAACGACCACACGGTCGAGGGCCTGCGCCACAAGGAGCTGCCGGTGTTTTCCGTGCAGTATCACCCGGAGGCCGCGCCCGGCCCCAACGACGCCGACCCGCTGTTCACCGATTTCTACCAACTCGTCAAGAAACGGAAAGCCGGGAAGATCTGAGGCCGCCTGCGGCGGCAAGTGATACCAGCGTCCCTTAAGTTTTAGACTATTGTCATCGCGAGGTGCGCGAAGCGCACCGTGGCGATCCAGCTGGATTGCTTCGTCGCTCCGCTCCTCGCAATGACAGTCTATTTCTCTCGGGACGTTGGTATAACTTGATACTCCCTACTACGCTTCGAGCGCCCTCTCGAAGCGCTCCGCGTCTTCCGGCGTGTCCACCCCGATGGTCGGGTCCTCGGTGACGTCGATGGCGATGGGAAACCCGTTTTCCAGCGCGCGGAGCTGCTCGAGTTTTTCGATCTGTTCCAGCCGGCCCGGTGGCATCGCCACAAATTTTTCGAGGAAGTCGGCCTGGTAGGCGTAGAGCCCGAGGTGCTTGAAACACGGGTTGGCGGCCACCCAGGCGTCGTCCACGGTCTGGCCCAAGTCGCGGGAATAAGGCATCCAGGAGCGCGAGAAATACAGCGCCCGGCCGGTCTGGGACAGGACCACCTTCACCTGGTTGACGTTGGAGAAATCCACCACCCGCTTGAACGGTGTGCAGAGCGTCGCCATCGGGCAGTCGCCTTGGATGAGTTGGGTGAGGGTGTTGAGCTGGCCGGCGGTGACCAACGGCTCGTCGGCCTGGACGTTTAAGACATAACTGGCGCGGACGGTGCGGTTGGCCTGGGCGATGCGGTCGGTCCCGCTGGGGTGGTTGGAATCCGTCATTATCGCTCTAAATCCAGCTCCCTCAATGCATTCGGCCAGTAATTCATGATCCACGGCGAACCACAGCGGGTAGTCGGGTGCTTGGGCGGCAATGCGTTCCGCAACCCACAACACAAGCGGTTTGCCCTTAATCGGATGCAACAATTTCCGCGGAAATCGGGTGGACTCCAAACGGCACGGCACGATGATGGCGAAGGCTGGCATGCGGGGGTCTTTGGGATTGCAAGCCGGGGTGCGACCGGCTTTTGCGTTACCCTTTAATCCGACCCGACAGGTCGACCGCAATGGAAAAGAGCAACACCACGTCCGCCAATACCCACACGATGGAACTCCTCGTGCAGAACAAGATGGGTATTCATGCGCGACCGGCGGCCATGATCGTCCGGGTGACCAACAAATTCAAATCGGAGGTCTTGGTCGAAAAGGATGAGGAGCAGGTCAACGGCAAGAGCATCATGGGCCTGATGATGCTGGCGGCCGCCAAGGGCGCGAAGATCAAGTTCATCGCGACCGGCGAGGACGCCGCCCAATTGCTCGTCGAGATCGAGACGCTTTTCGCCAAGCGCTTCGACGAGGCCTGAGGGTTTCGGCCGTCGCCGTTTGATTTTGCTGGGTCGGTGCTTGCGCCGACCTGACACGCGAGGTCGCCGCAAGCGGCGACCCTACATCGACGCGTCAGATTCCGAAGAACCGCTTCGCGTTCGCGGTAGTCACTTCCGCCAATCGCTCGTAGCCCACCCCGAACACCCCGGCGCAGAACTCCGCCGTGTGCCGCAGGTAAGCCGGTTCGTTGGGTTTCCCCCGGTGCGGCAAGGGCGTCAGGTAAGGCGCATCGGTCTCAATCATCATCCGCTCCAACCCCTGGGCCCGGGCCGCCGCCCGGATGGCCTCGGCGGTCTTGTAGGTAATGAT
>JANNDM010000157.1:0-44111 GCA_031387725.1 Verrucomicrobiota bacterium
ACCGTTGTGTGTCTGCCATTTCGAGGCGGTGCTGCGGCTGCCGCAGGCAAAAATCTCCCGCCACCTCGCCTACCTGCGCCGGAACGGCCTGGTGACCTGCACGCAGACTGGCCCGTGGCGCACCTATGCGCTCGCCTCCCCAGCCCCGACCGGATTGGCCGCCAACCTCGCCTGCCTGCAGGATCTCGCGCCGGGCGAGCCGGTTTTCCGCCGTGATCGCGAGCGCCTGGCCCGGCTCGCCGCCAAGGTCGACTGCGGTTGCGCCACGCCCGGTGTCCCCCGCCGCCGACTGCTTCGCCTTTCCCGCTAAACCTCCCGCCGCCATGCCCGCCTCCATCGTCAAGAACCTCGCCTTCCTTGACCGCTACCTGACGGTCTGGATCTTCGCCGCCATGGGGCTGGGTGTCGCGCTCGGGCATTTCGTGCTCGCCGATCCCGCGGCGTTCTTCGCCCCGATGACCGTCGGCACGACGAACCTGCCGATCGCCATCGGCCTCATCCTCATGATGTATCCGCCGCTCGCGAAGGTGAAATACTCACAGCTGCCCAAGGTCTTCGCCGACACCCGCATCCTCACCCTTTCGCTCGTGCAGAACTGGCTCGTCGGCCCCGTGCTCATGTTCGTGCTCGCAGTCACCTTTCTGCGCAATCAGCCCGACTACATGGTCGGCCTGATCCTGGTCGGCATCGCACGCTGCATCGCGATGGTGCTCGTGTGGAACGAACTCGCCCAAGGCAGCCGCGAATACGCCGCGGGACTCGTCGCGCTCAACAGTATCGCGCAGATCCTCTTCTACAGCGCCTTCGCCTGGTTCTTCCTCGCCGTGCTGCCGCCGTATTTCGGCCTCGAAGGCCGCATCGTGAAGATCGCGATGAGTGACATCTTTTGGAGTGTGATGATCTACCTCGGCATCCCGTTCGCCGCCGGCGGGCTGAGCCGAGTGGTGCTCGTCCCGCTGAAGGGCGAGGAATGGTATGAGCGCAGATTCATCCCGCGCATCTCCCCGCTCACGCTCGGCGCCCTGCTCTTCACCATTGTCGTGATGTTCACCTTCAAGGGCAACGCAATCGTCGAACTGCCGCTAGATGTGCTGCGCATCGCCCTCCCGCTCGTGCTGTATTTCACGATCATGTTCCTCGTGAGTTTCTTCATGGCGAAGAAGTTCGGGGCGGACTACCCGCGCTCCACCACGCTCGCTTTCACCTCGGCCGGCAACAACTTCGAGCTGGCGATCGCCGTGGCCATCGCGGTCTTCGGGATACAATCCGGCGTGGCGTTCGCCGCCGTGGTCGGCCCCCTGATCGAGGTGCCCGCCCTGCTCGGGCTGGTCCACGTCGCCCTGCGCCTGCGGTCCCGCTTTGGCCCGGCAATGGACGCCCGCGGCTGATCCTCCTTTTTTCATCAGCATGAAACCCAACGTTCTGATCCTCTGCACCGGCAACTCCTGCCGCAGCCACCTGGCTGAAGGCATCCTCCGCGCCGCAGCCGGTGACCTCGTCGAGGTCCACAGCGCCGGCTCGAAGCCCGCCGGCTATGTCCACCCGATGGCGATCCAGGTGATGAAGGAGATCGGCCTGGATATCTCCAGCCACACCTCGAAGCACATGAGGGAATTCCTTGACCGCCAGATCACCACCGTGATCACCGTCTGCGGCAATGCCGACCAGGCCTGCCCGATCTACCCCGGCCAAGTGAACCGCCACCACTGGCGTTTCGACGATCCCGCCCACGCCACCGGCACCGAGGAGGAGGTCCTCGTGCAGTTCCGCCGCGTGCGCGACGAGATCCGGAAAGTCTTCGAAGCCTACGCCGCCGGCCTCCGCGAAGGCCGCGCCTTTGTCTGACGGCCGTCAGGGGAATCACCCCGGCGCCGCTGCCGGGCAACCGCCCCGCGCGCCGCTTCAACGCCCCACCGGCTTGTCGGTCACCTTTGTGGCTTCCACGTCGATGATCTCATCCGTCCAGCGGGGCGGACTGGACGACGGAAACGGGCGAGAGCGGGCCGGGCTTGGATTGCCCCGGAACAGCTGCCCCACCGCGCCAACCAACCCGGTGAACACGACGAGCGCGGCGGTGAACATCACCGCCAGCAACACGAAGAGGGCGACCAATCCGGCCAGGAGCACACGCAGGACACGCATAGAAAGAATACACCACCACAGGCCGCAAGTTGCACCGATTAAACCCCGGCGTGGACCGCTTGCCCGGGCTTCCGGCTCGACTCACCGGGGCGGGCGGGTTGAATCCCGCCGCACCCACCCACTCCATGAAAAAATATCTCGTCGAGTTCATCGGCACCTTCTTCCTCGTGTTCACCATCGGCATGACCGTCATCGCGCCCGGCGCGGGCGCCATGGCGCCGCTCGCCATCGGCAGTGTCCTCGCGGTCATGATCTTCGCCGGCGGCCATGTGTCCGGCGGTCACTTCAATCCCGCCGTCACGATCGGCGTCTGGCTGCGCGGCAAGTGCCCGGCCGGCGACGTCGCCCCCTACCTCGGCGCGCAAACCGCCGCCGCGCTCGTCGCCTCGTTCGCCGTCAAGGCGCTCAAGACCGGCCTCGTGAGCAAGGCCGCCGCCATGTCCGGCGCCCTGACGCCGGAAATCCTGCCGGCGTTGCTCGCCGAGTATCTCTTCACCTTCGCCCTCGTGTGGGTCGTGCTGAACACCGCGACTGCGAAGGGCACCAGCGGCAATTCCTTCTACGGATTTTCGATCGGCTTCACCGTGCTGGCCGGCGCCTACGCCGTGGGCGGCGTGTCGGGTGGCGCCTTCAATCCCGCCGTGGCCCTCGGCCTTTGCACGATGGGAGTTGTCGGTTGGGGCAGTCTCTGGATCTACCTCGTCGCCTGCTTCGCCGCCGCTATCGCCGCCGCCCTGACCTACAAGTTCGTCAACGGCGCCGATTAAGGAGCAGTCGATTCTTGCAAAAATAAACGGCACCGAAAGCATCCGCGCATTCCCACGGCATGAACAACGAGATCCTTTGGCTTATCCGGCTCGGTATCGACGGACAATTGTTCACGCGCGACAAGGCTCGCACCGCCCTGATGGCCCTGGGCCCGGATGCCCAGTTGATGGACTTCGCGCAAAAGCTCATCGACGACGGCATTGTCACCGACGTCGCGAAGCTCGAGAGCATCGCGGGCGACGCCATGGCGCGCGCCGCCGCCGGCCCGCCGCCCAGCAACCCCTTGCTCAATGAGACGCCCGCCGCCGCCCCGGCCGCGACCGCTCCCCGGCCCGCCGCTGGCACCCGGCCCGCAACTGCCGCCACCACCGCTCCCGCCGGCGCGCCGCAGTTTCCTTTCGACCAGATCGGCACCATGGACGACGCGGCGCTCGCGAAGGCCATGCGCCAGTTGCTCATCGACGCGGGCAAATTCGGCGCCAGTGACCTCCACCTCTCGGCCGGCTCCAAGCCCTTTGTGCGCAAGCACCGCGCGCTCACCCCGATCACCGGGCACGTCCTGACGGACAAGGAATCGCTGCGGATGAACACCGTGCTCCTCGCCGAACACCAGAAAAACATTTTTCTCGAGCGCCGCGACTACGACCTCGCCTTGGCCCTCAGCGCGGAGAACCGCTACCGCGTGAACCTGATGTTCCACAAGTGGGGTCCGTCGGGCTCCTATCGCATGGTGCCGGCCGGCATCCCGAAGCTCGACGATCTCGGCCTGCGCAATCTTCCCGCCATCCGCAAGCTCCTCTCCTACCACAACGGACTCATCCTCATCACCGGCCCCGTCGGCGCCGGCAAGACCACCACCCTTGCCGCCCTGGTCGGCGAACTCAACGAACAGCGCGAGGATCATATCATTACGGTTGAGGACCCCATCGAGGTCGTGCAGGCGCCCAAGGGCTGCAATGTCACCCAGCGCGAGGTCGGCCCGCACACCAAATCCTTTTTCACCGCACTCAAGGGTGCCCTCCGCGAGGACCCCGATGTCATCGTCATCGGCGAACTCCGCGATCTCGAGACCATCGAGATGGCCATCAGCGCCTCCGAGACCGGCCATCTCGTCATCGGCACGATGCACACGAGCGACGCCGCCACCACGCTGAACCGCATGCTCGATGTCTTCCCGCCCGCGCAGCAGACGCAGATCCGCGCCAGCGTGGCCGAGTCGCTCCGCGGCGTCGTCTGCCAACGCCTGCTACCCTCCACCGACGGCGGTCTCGTCGTCGCCTGTGAGATCATGATTTCCAACACCGCCATCCAGGCCCTCATCCGCGAGGGCAAGACCGCCAGTCTCCGCAACACCATGGAAACCGGCGTCAAGGAAGGCATGTGCATCATGGAGAACGTCGTCCTCGAGCTCTACCAACAGAAGAAGATCTCCAAGGAGACAGCGCTCATCAACGTCACCACCCGCAACGTCCGCCAGAAGATCGAACCGACCGCCTCCACCGCCGCCCCGATGGGCGCCAAGCCCTGATCCCGCCTCGCCGCTCACTGCTTACCGCTCACTTTCATGGTCGTCGCAAACAACACACCCCGCCCTGACGGGCACCCCTCTCAAGAGGGGATCTTCGTCGTCGCAGCTATTAATCCCCTCTATCAAGAGGGGTGGCGCGCAGCGCCGGGGTGTGTTGCTACAGCCTTCAGCGCTTCAGTCCTTCCGCCCTTCAGCCTTTCCTGACCATGGCCGCCATCGATCCCCTCCTCCGCACCATGCTCGAAAAGGGCGGCTCTGATCTGCACCTCACCGTCGGCCTGCCCCCGAAATCCCGCATCTCCGGCTCGCTCCAACCCATCGGCGACACCCCGGTCACGGCCCAGCAGATGGAAGCCCTGCTCAAGGAAATCTGCCCCGAGAAACGCTGGAAGGAATTCCTCGAACGCAAGGACCTCGACCTCGCGCACGAGGTGGAGGGTCTCGCCCGTTTCCGCGCCAACTTCCTCTACAACCACTGGGGCCAGGCCGCCGTGCTCCGCCAGATCCCCGCGAAGATCCTTTCCTTCTCCCAGCTCAACCTGCCCGAGGCGTTGAAGAAACTCTGCCACCTCGACCAGGGCCTGGTGGTCGTCACCGGCCCGACCGGCTCCGGCAAGTCCACCACGCTCGCGGCGATGATCGACTACATCAACGACAACCTCGCGCGGCACATCATCACGATCGAGGACCCGATCGAGTTCGTCCACCCCTGCAAGAAGTGCACCATCGTCCACCGCTAGGTTGGCGAGCACACCGAGACCTTTGGCGCCGCGCTCAAGGGCGCCATGCGCCACGACCCCGACATCCTCCTCCTCGGCGAGATGCGCGAGATGGAGACCATCAAGCTCGCCCTCTCCTGCGCCTCGATGGGCATGCTCGTCTTCGGCACGCTGCACACCAACAACGCCCCCAAGACGATCGACCGCATCATCAACACCTTTCCCGCCGAGGAGCAGAACCAGGTGCGCGTCATGCTCGCCGGCTGCCTCGCCGGCGTCGTCGCCCAGCTGTTGTGCAAAAAGGTGCCCAAGGGCCGTGTCGCCGTGCACGAGATCCTGCTCCAGCACGAGGCGCTGCCCAACACCATCCGCATGGGCCAGATCTCCAACATCCGCGGCATCATCGAGAGCGGTGCCAACGACGGCATGATCACGATGGACAACAGCCTCATGGCCCGCGTGAAGGACGGCACCGTCGAGCCCAAGGAAGCCTACATGAAGGGCAGCAACAAGGCGCTCTTCGCCCCGCTCCTCAAGCCCGGCGACCTCGACGGCGGGCACTAAGCCGCTGCACGCAGTTCTAATTTACTCAACGAACTAAAGAGCGCGCACGCCAATCCACATTCCAACGAAGAACACGATACCGGAGCTCCACCCCAGTAAATGCAGCAGCCAATCCCAATTACCCCGGCGGTTGTCTCTGTCTAAGATTACTGCCCAATCGAGTTCGTTCTTATAAAACAAATCAATATCTTTTCGGAAACCGCCGAAGTGCGCGACGCTGATATAGTAGTCTAGAGCTGCCCGCACCGTAATAAATACGAGGCCCAAGCTAAAACACCAAACAGGCGCATAGAGATTTATAGGGGCCGTCTTGGTCGCAAGGTAAGCTAGGGCAGCAGCTAGGGCAGCAGCCAAGGCACCAGAGTTGAGAACAAATAGATAGTTCACGATCGTGGCCAAAGCGGAGTTGACTATGCCCTGATGATCACGCCACCGCGATGAAACGTAGTTTGCCTTCGCAGAGCGCTCGTTCGGATCCGTAAATTCCTTGAATTTCATAGATGGACTACTTTTTGTTTTCTTCCGCCGCCGTTCTGCCTTTGCCCATCACATTGAGGACTTCATGAAACTCGGGCGGATAGGTCTCGTTGATATGCTGAACGAACTTATACGTGAGGAGTTCAACTTCCGAATACTCTTCGGCCAGCATCCGATCCATCGAGTTTTTCAACTGCGTGAGATCGCCCATTGAGTCATTGATGGCAGCAAGGCCCTTCTGAATTGATTCGTCCAAAATTATAGCCAGTAGCTTGACCCGTTCCAAGTTCAGGTAGCGCCTGATGGTGGCGACGTTTTCGCGCACCGGGACACTCAACTCCGCTAGCTTTTGCTTTTCCTCGGGAGTGATGCGGTTCTTGGTCTCCTCCTCAGAGAGTCCCATATATTTCTCACCTAGCTGCGCGGTATAAGTATCGAATAACTCCTTGGCCTTCTTTGCTGCCACATCGTCCAGCCCCGCTACGATCTCATTTTGTATCGCGGTAATTGCGTTTGAGATTTTCGATACTGGCTTACGCTTCAAGATCGCCTGACGCACTGCGGAAATGTCCTTTACCTCCTGCTCCATAGAGCCAGCCAGCACCAAGAGGTTAAACTCACGAGTTCCTTCCTTGGGTTGCTCGCCCCAGCGGTGGTAGGCATCAAGAGCCCGGACCATGTTGCGAATTAGATTCAGATTACGGTCTCTCTTACTGAGGAACAGTCCCTTTTGTAGCTGGATGCTCATCTTAGTCTGAATCTGCCCAAACTTGACTGCTTTCTCAGGCGGCAAGTCCTTAGCCTTGTCTGATATTCCTTCATCAATAAGCTGCTGCTGGAGAGCAATGAGCGCCTCGCCATTCCCTAGGATGGCCACAGATGAAACAGCGAGTTCTTCGTCGATGATCTGCTGAAACTCGCGAATTACGTCAGCCCGTGAAACCGAAGCAATCAAGGCCGCGACAAGGGCGAATGCGGGGAAACCAAGAACTCTCATTCTCCTTGAATGGCAGCCACAGCCCTTGAAGGCAAGGAGTCTACAACCGTGAACTATGGCGGACAAGACGGCAGACAGGCATCACCTCCGGGCATGGTCAGGAGTTCCAAAATTCTTCAGTTAATCCAGAGCCTCAGTCCGAGATGAATGGCACATGGTTTCCGTCGGTCGCAGGCTCGCACAGAAGGCAAGGCACTCGGGTTTACCGAACAGGGCGTAGCAATGGTCCGGCAGCAGTTGCACGCAGGGAATCCCCGCCGGCTTGCCGTGCGGCATGCCGGGAATCGGTGACGAGATCGAGGGCGCGATGCAGCAGGCGCCGCAATAGGGTCTGCAATCCATGAAGCCATATTAACCACGGATTAGCTGTGATGTGAACCAGTCATTTTACAGGAGGGCGCAGAGGAAGCAGAGATCCCGGTCTCTGGCCTTTTCTCTGCGTGCTCCTGTGAAAAACCCGTCTTGGCCTTTATCAGTCTTCATCCGTGCAATCGGTGGCTAATTTTTTTGTCCGACATCTTTCTTGGCGCGATGCCCGCCGCCCGCTAGCAACTGAGCCCGCATGAGCGAACTGGTGCCTGACAGCATGTCCACGCAGGGGCTCGAAGCCTTCCTGCACGACAAAATCCCGCTGACCCGCGCCATGGGCCTGCATGTCGCCGAGAGCAACGCCCGGCGCCTCGTGCTCGAGGCCCCGCTCGACAAAAACGTCAACCACCTCGGCACGGCCTTCGGCGGCTCGCTGCACGCGCTGCCCACGCTCGCCTGCTATGCCGGGCTGTGGACCCTCCTGCGCGAGGCCGGCATCGACGGCCACGTGGTCGTGAAGCGCAGCGCGGCCCAATATCGCTCGCCGGTCACGGGCACCTTGCGCGCGGTGTGCGTGCGCCCGGCCCCGGCGATCGTCACGGAATTCATCGCGGATCTCCGCCGCCACAAAAAAGCGCGGATGGAACTGACCGCCATCGTCGAGGGTGCCGACGGGAAACCCGCCGTGGAATTTTCCGGCAGCTTCGTCGCGGTGGTGTGAGATGTGGGAGCGTGCTTGCACGCGACGGTCGCGACCAAGGTCGCTCCCACAATTTGATTGTCCCTTCGCGCCGAACGCACCGCTCAGATGTGCTTCGAGTCCGCCTCGTCCTTCTTCACGTAGCCGGTTTCCTGCCGCTGGTGGTTCACCGCGTTCTTCTTGAGATAAGCCTGGTAGACATCGTCGGGCGTCATGCCGAGGGTCTGCGCGAGGGACACGAGGAAGTGAAACAAATCCACGACTTCGACCTTGGCGTTCTGCTCGTCGAATTTCTGATATTTCGCCCACCACTTCCAGGGCACGCTGTCGATCAGCTCGGCTGTTTCCTGCTGCATGGCGCGGGTATAGTTAAGAATCCACTTCGCCTTTTCCTCGTCGGTCGGCGGAGGCAGATTCACCCCAATGCGCTTATTCAGCGCATCTTGCATCCGAAAGATCTCCTCAAGTTTGTCCATGGTCAGAGAGCGTGGGTGGCCCCCCGGTGGCTGGCAAGCCCGTCGCCCGGGAAAATTAGTTTGCTCTGCCACTGGGTATAGCCGAAGTTGACGCGTTATTGCCGCTGTTTGCCCCGCGCGAAATCGAGGGGTTGAGCAAGATTTTCGAGCTCCGGCTGGCATCCCATACTGCGCCGCCATCCTTTGACAGGCGCTTTCAACCAACAACATAGATAGACATGTCCTCCCCAGAATCGTCCGGTGCTCCTGCCGAAGCCACCGCGACTCCCCCGGCGCCTGCCGCCGCGTTCCCAACATTCGGCTCCACCCGCGGCTCCGGCCTTGCCCGCGGTAAACGTCCCGCCGCCGGTCCCGCCGCCTCCACGGCGGCTTCCACCGAATACACGCCGACCGCCATCGAAGTCGTCAACGCTCCGCGTGAATACCAGAACCCGTTCGCTCCGGCCGAAACGCCGGCCAGCGTAACTGCTGACCAGCCCGCCCCTGCGGTGCCGGTCGCCCCCGTCCCCGCCTACTCCGCCCCCGCCCGTCGTGAGCATATCGAACCCGTCGCCCAAGTGGTGGCTGCTTCGGCTCCGGTCGTCCAGGACGAGCCGGCGGAACTTAACATCCTCGAACCCGCGCAAGCGAAAGTCGCACCGGCCCAGACCTGGGAGAGCGAGGGTTTCAAACCCGCCCGCGAACCCCGGGCCGATCGCCCGCCCCGCCCAGAGCGGAGCGAACGCCCCGCGGACGAGCCGGTCGACATTGATTCGATTCCCCCGCAGTTCCTCTATGTGCGCCCGGGCTACACCTATGTGCCCACTCCGCGCAACTTCGGCGGCGCCCCGCGCGAACGCTCCGAGCGTCCCGCGCACGCCCATGGCTCGCCCGAGCGCGCGATGGAGACTTCCTCCGTCTCGACCCCCGCGAAATCGGGCGGCTTCTTCGGCTGGCTGAAGTCCCTCTTCGGAGGCTCGGCCGCTGAAACCCCCGTCGCTTCCGGCGCCCAGGGCGAACATCGCCACGATGGCGGCCATCGTCGTCATCGGGGCGGCCGCAATCGCGGCGGCTCGGGTGGCGGCTATTCCGGCGGCGGCGAAAGCGGCGACCGGGGTGGAAATCCGGGCGGCCAACGCCGCGAACGCGGCGTCCGTGGTCGCAGCGGCGGCGGCTACCGGGGCGAACGCTCCGAGGGCAGCCGCCAGGGCGGCGTCTGAGGCCCGGTCTGCCTCATTCCTCAAGCGTCTGCCTTCCGGCAGGCGCTTTTTTTTCGTCGCAACGCCCCAACCCCGCCGTAGCTTCGGCGCGAAGGCGGGGTGCCACTCCTCCCTTTCACTTTCACTCTCACTTCCGCGATGTCCGATCTCATCATCCACGGCGGCAAACCCCTGAGCGGCACCATCACGCCGTCGGGCAACAAGAACTCCGTCCTGCCCCTCCTCTGCGCGTCGCTGCTGACCGACGCCAAGGTTGTGCTTCGCCACGTCCCGCACATCACCGACGTCGAAAAACTCGTCAACTTCTTCGTCGAACAGGGTTCGGTCGTCGCCTGGGACCGCGCCGCCGGCACGATGACCATCGACCATTCCGGTTTTGACGCCGGCCGCCTCAACGGTGAGCTGCCCGCCGGCATGCGCTCGTCCGTCCTGCTCTTCGCGCCGCTGCTGCAGCGCATGAAGAAGATCACCCTGCCGACCAACGCCAAGGGTTGCTCCCTGGGCATTCGCGAGCTCGACCCGCACCTGGAGATCCTCGAAAAACTTGGCGCAAAGATCACCCACAACGGCGACCTGAAGATGACGCTCCGGGGCCGTTTCCGTGGCGCGCGCCACTGGCCCGACTACATGTCGGTCACCGCCACGGAGAACTTCGTCATGGCCGCCGTCCTCGCCGAGGGCGAGTCCGTGCTCATCAACGCCGCGAGCGAGCCGCACGTGCAGGACCTTTGCGCCGTCCTCGCCGGCATGGGCGCGAAGATCGCCGGCCTCGGCACCAGCCAGCTCACCGTCACCGGGGTGAAGTCCCTCAAGGGCGGCGTGTTCACCGTCAACACCGACCACCACGAGGTTGTCACCTTCCTCGCGCTCGGCGCCATCACCGGCGGCGAGGTGCGCGTGAAAAACTCCCTGCCGCACCATTTCGACCTCATCAACCGTTCCTTCGCCAAGCTGGGTGTGTCGGTCGAATACGACGGCGACACTGCCTTCGTCCGCAAACGCCAGAAACTCGTCGTCACCGAGCCGTTCACCTCGAACCTGCTGCCCAAGATCGAGGCCGCGCCGTGGCCCTATTTCCCCGTGGATCTGCTGCCCTGCATGATCGCGCTCGCGGTGCGCGCCAAGGGCAACGTGATGTTTTGGAACAAGGTCTACGAGGGCGGCTTCACCTGGATGTCCGAGCTGTCCAAGTTCGGGGCCCACGTGGTCGTCAGCGACCCGCACCGCATCACCGTCTTCGGCGCCAAGCCGCTGCGCCCGGCGGTCGTCGAGGCGCCCTACATCATCCGCGCCGCCGTCGCGCTCTACATGGTCGCCGCCAGCATTCCGGGCCAGTCCGTCGTCAAGAACGCCGACACCATCAGGCGCGCCCACCCCAACTTCGTGGAAAATCTCCGCAGCCTCGGCGCCGACGTCGAGTGGAAGTGAACGAACAAGGTCACCACAGAATACTCAGAACACACAGAAAATAATGAAGAGTGAGTTTCCTTCTGTGTATTCCGTGTTTTCTGTGGTTTAAATATCCTGACCATCGATGCCCTCATCTGATCAATCCCCCAAAGGCACCGGCTTCCTCACGAGCGCGCTGACCGCACCGGTCTCGCCGGCTGAGGCCGCGCTGCGCCCGCTGTCCTTCGCCGATTTCGCCGGCCAGCCGAAGACCGTCGAGCGCCTCCAGGTCATGGTCGGCGCCGCCAAGCGCCGCGGCGAGGCGCTCAACCACATCTTGCTCTCCGGCCCGCCGGGTCTCGGCAAAACCACCCTCGCCTTCATCCTCGGCCACGAGCTCGGCCGCAACGTCCGCGTCACCTCCGGCCCCGTCATCGAGAAGGCGGGCGATCTCGCCGGCCTGCTCACCAACCTGGAGGAGGGCGACATCCTCTTCATCGACGAGATCCACCGCATCCCGAAGACCGTCGAGGAATACCTCTACAGCGCGATGGAGGACTTCCGCCTCGACATCATGATCGACCAGGGCCCCAACGCCCGCAGCGTGCGGCTCTCCATCCCGAAGTTCACGCTCATCGGCGCCACCACGCGCTCCGGCCTGCTCACCGCCCCGCTGCGCTCGCGCTTCACACTCAACACCCGGCTCGACTACTACGACCGCGCCATCCTTGAAGGCATCGTCCGCCGCAGTTGCGGCCTGCTCAAGGTCGAGCTCGACGACGGCGGCGCGCAGGAAATCGCCCGGCGCGCCCGCGGCACGCCGCGCCTCGCCAACAATCTCGTCAACTTCTGCCGCGACTTCGCCTCGGAAAAGGCCAAGGGCCGCATCACCCAGCCGGTCGCCGCCGCCGCGCTCGAGCTGCTGGAGATCGACGCCGCGGGGCTCGACGAGATGGATAAGCGCGTGCTGCGCCTGATGGCGGAGAACTACGCCGGCGGCCCGGTCGGCCTCGGCACCATCGCCATCGCCGTCGGCGAGGAAGCCGAGACCCTCGAGGAAGTCCACGAACCTTTTTTGATCCAGGAAGGCTACCTCGCCCGCACGTCTCAGGGCCGCATCCTCACGCCCAAAGGCTACGGCGCCATCGGCCTCAAGCCCGCCACCGGCGACAGCGCCCAGGCGACCCTGCTCTAAGATGGAGTTGTCCCGCGGTTTCAAACGCCTGCTGATCGCCGCAGCGATCGCTTATTCCGGATATCTGCTGTGGTATCATAGTCCGTATGCCGGCGGCTCCGATTCGTCCGGCTACTTGAACGGCGCCAAGTTGATGCTGGCGGGCAAAATCACCACCATGCCGCGTCCACTCCCCGGTCAGCCCCCGAACCAGCTCGACCCTCTGCATTATGTGGCTCCGGGTTTCAGGCTCCTGCCCTCCGGGCCCGGGATTGCTCCGACTTATCCCGTCGGCTTGCCGCTGCATCTCGCCGCCGCCGCTCTCCTAGTGGGCCTCACGCACGCGGCGACGCTGGTCAGCATCCTGGCCGTCGCCGGTCTGGCGATCCTGCTTTATTTCACCGCCCGTGAGTTCGGGGTTCGGCCCAACTGGGGTGCCAGCCTGGCCGCTCTTTTTCTGCTTTCCCCGCTGACGCTTTTCCTCGCCTTGCAACCCCTGAGCGATCTCGTCGCCACAGTCTGGGCCGTCACGGTGGTCCTTTGCGCCCTGCGCGCTTCGCGCCACCCCGGCTGGGCCGCCGCCGCCGGCCTGGCCCTCGCAATCGCCGTGCTGTTGCGACCGACCAACATGCTGCTGTTCCTCCCAGCTGCGTTTGCCTTGCCGGCGAAGCTCCGACCCTGGCTCGCCTTCCTCCTCGCGGGCCTGCCCGGCGCAATCTGCCTCGCGGTCTACAACCACACGGTGCATGGCGCCGCCTGGTCCACGGGTTATGGAGCCCTTCGCGACCTGGTCGGAACGGAGTTTATCCCGATGACGCTCTGGCATTACATCATCTGGCTGCCGGTGGTCGCCACCCCTCTGGTGGCTGCAGCGCTCGCGTTGCCTTGGTTGCGGATTGAACGGAAGAAAAAGGCCGTCCTCCTCGCGTGGGCCGGCAGCCTGCTGCTTTTCTATTCCAGCTATTACTGCACGCACGAGACTTGGTGGTATCTGCGCTTCGTTCTGCCGGCGCTGCCGGCCGTGGGCCTGGCCGCCGCGCTGGCGTTGCAGTCCATTCCCTATCCGTCCTGGTTGATCTCGTCGCAGCGGCTGACGTCCACCGGCCCCACGGTGCCCGTGACCGGCCTGCGCCTGCACCTGACGCACCTCATGTTGGCCGGCGCCATCCTCTGGCTTCTGCTCTGGACCCGGTCGCTTCACGTCAGCGAAACCGAACTCGGCGAGCGCTCCTATCTACAGGTCGGCCACTGGGCGGCCGAGCAGTTGCCGGCCAACGCCGTCCTCGCCGCCGACCAGGTGGCCGGCGCCGTATTTTTCTACTCCGACAAGCCATTCATCCGGCCTGACCGTTTCACCGCCGAGTCCTACGGCCGCTTCAACGACTATCTCCAGCAGAATCACCTCGAGCTCTACGCCGCTCTGTTTCCCTTCGAGGAGGAAGGAACCCTCCGCCGACACATGCCCGGCCGGTGGGAACCCGTGACGCGTTTCCGCCAAGTCACGATCTGGCGCCGGGTCGCGCCCTGATCAGGCCGCGGTGGCTAATCGAAAACCCCCGGTGCCGACCAGCGGCGCTTTTGAAGAGCACCGGCGGCCACCGGGTTCATTTCGAGTGAACGCGATTTGCAGTCGCGATGCTCATGTCCCGGTCTCCTTCCCTGCGTCCTGCGCGAACCAGTCCACGTTTCGCGTGAAGAACATCACCGCCCCCAAGGCGAGGAACAGTGCCGCCGTGCCCGCGAGGAGGGCATACTCCTCCATCCGCAACACCACGTAGAGCGCGCTGTGTTCGCCCGCGAGCAATCCGGCGATCCACCCGGCGCGCGTCATGCTGTGGAGGATCGGCCGGCAATAGAGCACGATCAGCAGCGACGACGCCACGGCTGCGCCCGTATACGCCCCGCCCGGTGGCAGCACTTCACCCAGGGCCAGCAACGCCAGATAGAACAGACACAGTGCCGCCCCCACCAGCGCGTAGTGCACCACGTGCAGTCGCAGCGAAGTCAGCGTCTCAAACAGGAAGAACGCCGTGAACACCAGCGCCAGCACCAGCGGGCTGTATTTCAACGCCCGCTCCACCATCCGGTAGCCCTCCGCCGCCGACACACCTTCCGTCGTGGCGATGCGCTCGATCTCGGGCACCCCCCGTTGCTTCGCCCGCTCCTGCCGGAAGTTGTTCACGAGCAGCAGCGGCAATTGGAGCAGCAGCACGAGCGCGGCGATAAAGAGTATGTTCAACGCCACGCTCCGGCGGCGGCGTTCGGGCGGGGGAATAACAGGGGGCTCGGTGTTCATAGGTGGAGAAAGTAAACCGGAGCCAGGGCGGCGAGCGCGGCGGCCACTTGCCAAGCCATGATGGTCAAAGCCGGCCGGGGAGCCGGCGGCAGCCACTTCAGCAGAAAATAGCCGATGACGGGGATTTGCGCCGCCATCAGCAGTTGCCACAGGTGGGCCGCCGTGCCCTCGTCGGCCTCCCGGGCCGCTCCGTAAATTGCAACGTGCAGGCCGACAACCAGGAGCGCGGCGAGTGACATCGCCATTGGCACGAAGGCGCTGGGACGCTTGAGCAGATCGACCGTGTTCATGTCCCCATCCTGCCCGGCCGGTGTGAAGCCCGTGTGAAGTGCGGATGAAATCGGGCGGAAAAGATAGAGCGCACCGGCCCGGTGCGCCGCGGCGGAGCGGGCCGCTCCGCCCTGCCCCACTGTCACCGGAAGGCGGCCCGGCCCATTGCTCCCGCGCGACGAGCCGCAGCTTGGGAGCTGATGTCAACTATTAGTTGACATCGGCGCTTCGCCCACTTCGGTTTTTCAAGCGGCAGGCTCAGGCCCCCATCACGGGAATCCAAAGGACCGCCCGGGCCCCGCCTTTGGCCCGGTTCTCCAGCGTGGCGTCGCCGCCGTGCAAATGCGCGATCTCACGCACGAGTGCCAGACCGAGCCCCGTGCTCTTCTGCTTCGAACCCGGACGTGGCAGCGAATAAAACCGCTCAAACACCCGCGGCAGTGCATAATCCGGCACGCCCGGGCCGCCGTCCTCCACCGTGAAGCTCACCCGCCCCGCCTCCACCCCGCCGCGCAGCGTCACCGTCCCGCCCGCCGGCGAGAAATCCAGCGCGTTCTGCAGCAGATTGACCAGCGCCTCGCGCAACAGCACGCGCTCGCCGCGCAGCGTAGCCGCGGCGGTTTCGACGTTCAGCATCACCCGCGCGGCCTCGAAGGCCGGACGCAGCGCGGCGGCGGCGTCCGCCGCCAGGTCTTTTGCGTCCAGCGCTTCCGTCTGCCGCAGCGCCTTGCGCGCCTCGAGCGACGACAGCTCCAGCAGCCGCTCGACGCTCTGCTGGATGCGCGCGGACTCGGTGCGGATGTTGCCGAGGAATTTCTTTCGCTGTTCCTCCGGCATGGTCTCGTCCATCAGCTCGGCCGCGCCGCGGATGGCGGCCAGCGGCGCCTTGATCTCGTGCGCCAACGCCTGGGTGTAGCGCTCGACATGCTGCCGGCCCTCCAGCGCGTCGCGCATTTCCTCAAAGGCCCGCCCCAACTCCGCGATCTCGGTGGCCCGGGAAGGTGGCGGCGCGGCTGGCCGGCCTTCGCTGGCCTGTCGCACATACGCCGTCAGCCGTTCGAGGGAATGAGTCAACCGCGCCGCGATCCACCAGCCGGCGACAACCATGACCAGAGCGATGGCCCCCGCCGACCAGACCAGCCCCCAGCGGGCGTTGCTGATCCCCTCGGCCGCGGTGGCGAGCGGCCGACCCACCCCGACCCATCCCAGCAGCTCGCCGCCACGCCGCACCGGCGCGAACACGCGCAGCTCATTGCCCACCTCGGCCACGTTCGCCACGGTGTAATTTTCGGAGGCGAGCTTTCCCCCGCCGGTCATCGTCCGTTCGTAGGTCTGGCCAACGTCCCGGCCGGCGGCGTCGAAAAGCACCCGGCCCGCGGGATCGCAGGCAAATACGCGCAGCACCTCGGAGCCGGGCGGCAACGTGCCGAGCTTGCGCGTCCAATCCTCCTCCCGCGCCGCATAGGTCGAGAGATAAACCGCCGTGTCGCCGAGGGTGCGCCGCATGGATTCCACGTAGCGCAGCCGCACATCGCGCAGCACCAGACCCATCATCACGGCAAAACCGGCCGCCGAGGCCGCCACGTAGACCGTGAAGATGGCGGTGCGGATCTTCACGAATCGCGCAGCGAGTAACCGAGTCCGCGATGCGTCACAATGGGATCGGCCTCCGGTGCGACCACGCGCAGCTTGGCGCGGAGCGTCTTGATGTGCGCGTCCACCGTGCGGTCGAGCGACGCGCCGGGATCGTCCCACGCCGCCGTCATCAGCTGGTCGCGGCTGAACACGCGGCCGGGCGCCGCCAGCAGCGCGCCGAGTAACCGGTATTCGTTGCGCGTCAGGTCAAGCGCGTGCCCCTCGAAGCTGATGCGGCACTTGGCCTCGTCGTGCGTCCAACCGGCAGGTGAGTTCGCCGGCGCTGCGCCGTGGCTCCGGCGCAGCACGGCGCGGATGCGGGCCGTGAGTTCGCGCGGACTGAAGGGCTTGGCGAGATAGTCGTCGGCGCCGAGTTCGAGGCCGACGATCTTGTCCACTTCCCCGCTGCGGGCCGTGAGGAAGATCACGGGCACCGCGTGCTGCTTGCGCAGCTCGCGGCACACGTCGAAGCCGCTCATGTCGGGCAGGCCGACGTCGAGCACGACCAGCGCCACCGGTTGCTCTTTCAGCAATTTGAGCGCGTCGCGTCCCGTGGTTTTCCAGGCCGGGACAAAACCCTCGGTCGACAACGCATAGACGATGGTCTCGGCGATGGACGCCTCGTCCTCCACCACCAAGATGATCTGACGCGGAAGCGGCATGCCTGCTTTGTGCCCGTCGGGCAGCGCCGACTCAAGCCGCCACTACAAGTCGCCGAGCTGCGGGCGGAGGATGATCTCCTCCACGACGGTGCGGCGGCTGAGGCGGTAGACATCCAGGATGGCGCGGGCGATGTCCTCGGCGGGCATCATCTTCTCCGCCGTGAAACCGCTGCCGGCCCACGACGGCGTCCACACCGCACCGGGGTGCACGCAGCAGACGCGCACACCCTTGTCCTTCAGCTCGGCGCGCATGACCTTGGTCAGGCCGGTGACGCCGAACTTGGCCGCGCAATACGCCGCCCCGAAACCATAGGCCTGCAGGCCGGCGATGGAGGACATGTTGAACACGTCGCCGCGTTTGCGCCGCACCATGCCGGGCACGATGGCCTTCGAGACGAGGAAGAGGCTGCGGAGGTTGTCGGCGATCTGCGCGTCAAACATCGCCACCGGCATCTCGAGAAACGGTGCGCCGGCGAACTTGCCGGCGTTGTTGATCAGCACGTCGATCTGCCGGAAGCGCATGGTCACGACCTTGGCCATCGCCGCCACCGAGGCCTCGTCGGCCACGTTGCAAACGAACACCTCGGCCGTGGCGCCGAGTTTCGCGCAGGCGCGCGCGGTGGCGCGGAGGTTCTTCTCGTTGCGGGCGACGAGCGCCAGGCGGACGCCGGGCAACTCGGCGGCGAAGGTGCGGGCGATGGCCGCGCCGATGCCCTGCGACGCGCCAGTGATCAATACTACAGGATTATTTTTCACAGAAGGAAACTGAGGCAACAGAGAGGAGGAACTCAACCTCCGTTCTCTCCGTTCGCTCCTGTAAAATCACTCTTCAGCACAGCAGCGAGCCGAAATCCATGAAGTCGGCGGTGAAGCCGCCCTTCACGCCCTTGCAGATGACGCTGACGGCGTCGTGCGAGTGCAGCGACTCGAGGTGCGAGCAGGCGATGCGGAAGTCGGCGATGCGCTTGTCGCGGTCGAACTCGAGGTAGAGCAGCCGGGCGGCGTCCTCGACGAACTTGAGGTAGGCGCCGTTGAGCTCGGCGAAGGCCTGCTCGTCCTCGCGCTTCACCATGACCTGCGTCTCGGTCTGCAGCGCCTTGAGGCAGAGCGCGTGCACGTCCTCGATCCAGATTTTCCTGCCCTCGACCTCCTCGAGGGTGATGCGGGCCTTGCTGCGTTGCGAGTGCGGCACGCCGTAGGCCTGGCGCTGGGCGCGGGCATGCTCCGTCAGCTCGGCCGAACAGGGGCAGGCCGAGGAATAGACGAAGTCGAAGTGGATGAAACGGCGGTAGCGGCCGTCGCGCGTCATCACACCCTCGAAGGCGACCTGGTAGAACTGGTAGCCCTCGAGTTTTGTGCGCAGGCTGGGCCGGAGCATCGGATAGGAAAACGCGATCTTCAGCCGCGCGTCCTTGGTCTCCACCTTGCGCAGGTAGCTTTTCAGGATCTTGCCCATCCACTCGCCGGTGGTGACGCCGTCCTTGTGCTCGTAGAAGGTCCGCATGATGCGGCTCATGTTGATGCCCTTCAGCTCGGCCTCGAGCGACACCGTGCCGGTGACGCTGGTCTCGAGCGTGAGCGTCTTGCCGGATTTGGTGCGGTATTTCAGGGGCAGTTTGAAATTATGGATGCCGACCTGCTGGATCGGGATGTGCGCGCCCTGGATGGTCTCGTGGGCCACCTCCATCATGTCGGGCAAAGTGGCGCGGTAGGCGGCGGAGGACAGGAATTTCTTGTCGTAACCGCGCTTGATCGGCGGCTGATGCCCGCTGCTCGAACGATGGAGATACATCTGTTTCATGGGCGGGTCAGGTGCGGTCGGGGCCGAAATGCCCTGTCATCGCGAGGCCAGCACAGCCGGCCGTGGCGATCCAGCTGGATTGCTTCGTCACCAAGGCTCCTCGCAATGACTGGTCGGGGGACATCAGGGGTTGGGGCCGAAGTATTCGGCGTAATTGCGCGGGGTCTCGTAAAGCCGCACGCAATGGAGCGTGGCCGGGCGCTTGAGGTGGGGCGCGATTTGCCCCCAGAAAGCGATCACGAGATTCTCGGTCGAGGGGATGATGTTTTTCAGGAACGGCACCTCGTCGTTCAGGTTGCGATGGTCACACCGGTCCACGACGGCGCGGTGGAGGATGCGTTTCAGCTCACCGAGGTCGACGATGTAGCCGGTCACGGGATCGGGCACGCCCTTGAGCGTGACCTCGAGCACATAGTTGTGGCCGTGCCAGTGCGGGTTGGTGCACAGGCCGTATTGCTTCTGATTCCACGCGAGGCTCTTCGTCGGGTTGTAGAGCCGGTGGGCGGAGTTGAAATGCACCTGCCGGGTGATAAACACGGTGCCGGTAAGGGCGCGCACAGCGCGGGGCTTGGTTCGACTGGGGGCCTGTTTCGGCATGGAGGGTCAAGGCAAGCCAGTTTCCGCCGCGCGTCAACCCCTCCGACATTCTCCCCGCGTCGTCCAACTTAACGATTGCCCGGGCGACCCGGAAGGCCGTTCATTCGCCGCCATGGCCCTGCGTTTCAGCATTCTCGGCAGCGGCAGTGCGGGCAACGCCGCACTGCTCCGGACGGACGACACCCGCGTGCTGTTGGACGCCGGATTCTCGGTGAAGAAACTCGAGGCCCTGCTCGCGGCCGGCGGCGAAAAACTCGCCGCCATCGACGCCATTTTCCTCACGCACGAGCACGGCGACCACGCGGCGGCGCTCAGCGGCCTCGCCCGCCACCCGTCGATCAAGGTCTTTGCCAACCGCGCCACGGCGACCAAGGTGCAGGCCGGCCTGAAGCACCGCGTGGCCTGGAATTATTTCGAAACGGGCGAGACCTTCCGCTTCCGCGACCTTGAGGTCAGCAGCTTCGCCGTGCCGCACGACGCGCAGGATCCCGTCGGTTTCGTCATCGCCCACGGCCACGGCGACCTGCTGGCGCCGCGCCGGAGCCTCGCCTGGCTGACCGACCTCGGGCACGCGCCGGCGCATGTGCGCGAGCGCATCCGCGAGGCCGACGTGCTGGTGATCGAGGCCAACCACTGCCCGCAGATGCTGGAGGCCGACACCAAGCGCCCGTGGGCCACCAAGCAGCGCATCAGCGGACGGCACGGCCATCTCTCCAACACCGCCGCCCGCGAGTTGCTCGAGTCGGTCGCCGGTGCGCGCTGGCGCCATGTGTTTTTCGCCCACCTCAGCCGCGACTGCAATTCTCCCGCGGCGGTCGAGGCCGCCTGCGGCCCGGTGCTGGCCGCGTTGCGGTGCGGTTTCTCCATCGTCGCCCCGGGCGCGGGCACGCCGGTCTACGAACTGGCCTGAGCCGGGGGAAGTTCAGCCCCGGGCCGCCGGCTTCTCGTGCTCGTCGATGTATTTGCGTGTGGCGGCGGGCAATTCGTTCCAGATGCGCCAGGCGATGATCGCGCCCCCCAGCGCGAACGGCATCAGGAAGAGGGGCCACCACTGCCAGCTCTGGGCCGAGAGATAGCCCACGCAGATCGACTGCACGCTGCTGCCGAGGTAAACGCAGCCATCGAGGATCCCGGAGCAGGTGGCGGTGGCCTTGCGGCCGCCGAAGTCCGCCGCCGCCGTGCCGGACATCAGGGAATGCACGCCGGTCACCGCCGCCACGATCAGCAACGCCGCGATGCCGACCACCATGGGCCGCGAAAAGATGTTCATCGCCATCACCGCCGCCATCATGAGCATGAAGGCGGAGAAGATCGCCGCCGGCGGACCGCGGCGGGATTGAAACATCTTGTCGGAAATCAGCCCGCCCGCGAACCCGCCCACGATGCCGAACATGCACAGCAGCAGGCCCCAGTTGGCCAGGATGGCCTCCGCCCCCGTCTGCTTCACATCATGCGCGAAGACGGTATACCACTGCATGATGCCGTTGCGGAGCACGCCGGAGGTCATCTCGACCGCGGCGAACATGAGCATGAGGGGGTTGAGGAACACCTTCTTGAGCAGGTCGAGCGTGGTGTATTCCTCGTGCATGTGGCCGGACGAGGCGTCGTGCGTGTCGAGGTGGGGGAAGCCGGCCTCCTCCGGCGTGTCCTTGATCAGCCAGTGGTCCAGCGCCACCCACACCAGCAGGATGGCCGCGGGAATGAAGAACACCGCCCAGGTCGCGTCGATGCCCGAACCCTCGGGCAGGAAGAGCCCCCGGATCAGGGTCGCCACGGGGCCCGCGGGTGCATCCGGGGCGGTGGCCTTGGTCATCTTGACGATGGCCGTGCCCCAATCGAAGGCGAAATACACGCCGAACGAGATCAGCGTCCCGAAGATCGCACCGAACAGGCCGCGCTCACGCACATGGAACCAATGCGCCTTCACCTTGATGATCGAAACCGCGCCGTAGCTCTGGAAATACATGTTGAGCGCGTAGAGCGCCGACATCACGCCCACCAGCCGGATCTGCAGCCGGCCCGTCACCACCAGCCAGGTGGCCACGCCCATGCCGATGTTCGCCAGCGAGGCGCCAAGCGCCGCGATGATGATGCCTCGCTTGCCGCCGATCTTGTCCACCAGCGGCCCGTTCACGAGGAAGGACAGGGCGTAGACGCCGGTGCCCGCGGCGAAGATCAGGCCGAATTCCTGGTTCGTCATCTGCGAACCGAGCGCCGTCTTCGCCACCGTGAGGTTGTAGCGCCCCATGTAGAGGAACGAGTAGGTCATCCCCAGCGGGAACCAGTTGATGAAGCGCCGGCTCAGGAACCACGGTCCGTGTTTGAGCGGGTTGTTGTAGAAATAAACGCCGATGACGACGGCCAGACAGAGGAAGACAATACTCAGCGACATAACGATAGACCGGCGGAGGGAAAGACACGCATCGTCCGACGGGTTTAGCCGAATGCGGGTTTGGTGCACGCACAATCTCTGTTCACCGGTGGGAAATAACCCCCGCAGGTTTTGTTTTGCCGCCCGGCCGGGTAGCTGCTTCCCTGCCCCCTATGCCTCAACTCATGCGCCGGACCAAGATCATCGCGACTCTCGGGCCCGCCACCGAGAGCGAGGAGATGCTGGTCAAGCTTATCCACGCCGGCGTGGACGTCGTCCGCCTGAACATGGCGCACGCCAAGCACGACTGGACCCGGATGATCATCCGCCGCATCCGCGCCGCATCGAAAACGGCCGACCGCGAGGTCGCGATCATGATGGACATCAAGGGCCCGGAAATCCGCACCGGCGACCTGGAGGTGCCGATCGAACTCAAGGCGGGCGAAGTTTTCGACTTCACGGTCAAACCCGGGGCCGACCGGCCCGGCGGCGAGGAGGTCCGGTCGGTCGACGTAAATTACCAAGATCTCGTGAACGATATCAAGGTCGGCGACACGGTGCTGGTGGACAGCGGTCTGATCAGGCTCGAGGTGCTCTCCAAGGATCACGCCCACATCCGCTGCCGCGTGCTCACGCCCGGCCAGCTCACCTCGCGCCGCCACATCAACCTGCCGGGGGTGAAGGTCAACCTCCCCTCCTTCACCGCGAAAGACCGGGCGGACTCGCTCGTGGGCATCGCCGAGGGCGTGGACTTCATCGCCCTCTCCTTTGTGCGTGAGGCGCAGGACATCGACCTGCTGCGGGTCTTTCTGAAGGAGAACAAATCCCGCGCCCGCATCGTCGCCAAGATCGAGGACCAGTCCGCCATCGACAACCTCGACGACATCATCCGCGCCACCGACGTCCTCATGGTGGCCCGCGGCGACCTCGGGATCGAGGTGCCGCTGCACGAGCTGCCGGTCATCCAGCGCCGCGCCGTGCGCACCTGCCTCGCCATCGGCCGGCCCGTCATCATTGCCACCCACATGCTCGAGTCGATGATCGGCCAGCCCATGCCCAGCCGCGCCGAGATCACCGACGTCGCCAACGCGGTCTATGAGCAGGCCGACTGCGTGATGCTCTCCGGGGAAACGACCGTGGGCAAATACCCGCTCGAATGCGTGCAGGTCCTTGACAGCATCGCCCGCCGCATCGAGACGGAGTTGGCGGCGGATTTTCCCGAGCCGGCCGTATTCATCCAGGAGCGCATGAAGGTCTTCCGCGCCGCCGTGGTGCTGGCCAACGAGTTTCCCCGTTCGCTGCTGCTGGTGTTCACGCGCCACGGGACCAACGCCGCCGGGATCTCCGCGCACCGCCCGCCGCGCGCCCCCATCCTCGCCGTCACCGACTCGCTCGAAACCCTGCGTCATTTGAAGATGGTGCGCTCGGTCGAGCCCTTCCTGCTCACACCCTTCGGCGAACCCGAGGCCACCATCGAGCGCGCCACGGCCTCGCTGCTGAAACTTGGGCGCATCTCACCCGGCGACAAACTCATCATCGTCTCCGACGTGCAGGCCAAGGACCGCCGCATTGACAGCATCCAGCTGCGCAGCGTCGAATAGCCGCCGATGAAACTCTGGTCAACCCTGGGGGCGGTGCTGGGCTTGGTGGCCGGCGTCCACGCCGCAAATTTTCTCAGCCCGGCCGGGTTTGACTTCGGGCGCCTGCTGCCGGCCCCGCCCGCCGCCGACTCCCCCGCCACCCGCGCCGAACTCGACCGGCTGCTCCAGCTCCAGGCCGGGCGCACGCCAGCGGAAGCCGCGCGCTGCGTCCAGATCGAGAACGAAGACATCTGGCTGTTTGGCGCGGAAGCCGCCGGCCCGTGGTTCACCGCCGCGAACCTGCCGCGCACCGCCGCTTTCTTCGCGCAAGTGCGCGAGGACTTTATCCCCATCAACCGCGCGGCCAAGGCGCTGCACCCGCGCCGCCGCCCACCGTTTGCCGACCCGCGCCTCAAGCCCTGCGTGGAATTCGCCGACACCGGCGCCTATCCCAGCGGCCACGGCATCCAATCTGCCCTGTGGGCCGGCCTGCTGGCGGAGATAATTCCGGAGCACGCCGCCGGATTCGCCCGGCGCGCCGGGGAAACCCGGCACTACAAACTGCTGTCGGGCGTGCACTATCCCACGGACCTCGCCGCCGGCCAGTTGGTCGGCGAAGCTTTCGCCCGTGAATTGCTGGGCACCCCGACCGTGCAGAAAATCATCAGCGACCTCCGTGCGGAGGTGGCGCCGTATTTACGTAAAAAGGCGGCCTGAACCCGCGGGTTTCGGTCATTTCTTGGCTTTTCCAGCTCATGTCTTGTCCGGGCGGGAATATTCGGTTGCGCCACCCGCTCTGCCGTTTATCAGTCTCCTTCGCATGAAACGCCTCGTCTGGCTCGTCCTTCTCGCCTTCGGCACTGTGATCGCACAGGTGTCGCCGGTGGAGTTGCCCGTGACCAAGCACGAGCTTTGCGGCTGCTGTGAGCAACCCGGCGCGTGCGGCATGCCGGACTGTCTGCCCCTGCCCGTGTCGGCCCAGCCGGTTTTCAATCTGGCCGGTCCGGCGCGCACCGTCCGGGTGGCCGCAAAGGCCGCCACTCCGGCCCCGCGTTTTGACCGCGAGAAGTTTTATGCGCAGTTTCTGCCGCGAGTCAGCGTCGTCCCGGTCCTGCCGGTGACTCTGGCGTTGGCGCCCCCTGCGAGTGTTCCCCTGTTTCGGGAACATTGCAGTTTGCTGATCTGAGGTCAGTCTAGGTGTGTCCTCGCTTTGTCGCGGACCGTCTTTCGTTGCCTGTGCCCGTCGTTTTTTCGGCGTGCCCGGGCAAGATCAACCGCTCACGTCCGTCTAACTATTTCCCGCCATGAAAATTTTCGTCCTCTTCATCTCCCTCCTCACCACCGCCGTCCTGCAGGCCGCGCCGGCTGCGGTCTACCAGTGCCCGATGCACCCGTGGATCAAGTCCGACAAACCGGGCGACAAATGCACCATCTGCGGCATGGCGCTCGTCGTCGCCGCCGCCGGCGACACCGCCGCCGACCCCAACCTCGTCACCCTCACGCCGGCCGCCGCCAGTGTCGTCGGCGTGCAGACCGCGGAGGTGCGCCGGGCCCCGCTCGCGCGCACCCTGCGCGTCACGGGCGTGATCGACGACGATGACACCCGCCACCGCATCCTCTCCGCTCGCGTGCCGGGTCGCGTGGAGAAACTTTTCGTCAACTACGTCGGCGCCGAGGTGCGTGCCGGCGAGCCCCTCGCCACGGTCTACAGCCCCGAGATGCTCACGGCCCAGCGGCAGTTCGTGGAGCGCCTCCGGGCCGGCGACAACGCCTTCACCGCTTCCGAGCGCGCCGCCGCCCGCGAACGCCTCCTTGATCTCGGCCTCACCGAGGAGGAGGTGGTCATCCTCGAACACACCCGCGAGCCTGTCGCCATCGTCACGGTGCGCGCCCCGATGTCGGGCACGGTTGTCGCCCGCCATGTCTACGAGGGCCAGCAGATCAACCAGGACCGGGCCGAGGCCGAAACGCGGCTCTTCGAGATCGGGGACTTCTCCTCGATGTGGTTCGTGTTCGATGCCTACGAGGCCGACCTTGCCTGGCTGCGCGCCGGCCAGCTGGTCGAGGTCACCGCCGCGTCGCTCGCCGGCCGCGCGTTGACCGCCCCCATCGCGTTCATCGATCCCAATCTGAATGAAATGACCCGCACCGCCAAGGTGCGCGTCATCCTGCCCAACGCCGATCGCACGCTCTTCCACAAGCAGACCGCCACCGGCCGCGTGCGGCTTGAAATCCCCGGCGTGCTGCTGGCCCCGCGCCGGGCCGTCCTCCAACATGGCGGCGAAGCCGTCGTGTTCCTCCAGCAGGCTGACCGCGCCTACCTCGCGCGCCGTGTCCAGCTCGGCCGCGTGGGTGACGACACCGTCGAGATCCTCTCGGGCCTGAACGAAGGCGACCGCGTCGTGACCGAAGGCGGACTGGTGCTCGACGGCCAGGCGCAACTCGCCCGCGCCGCCATTACGGGCGAGGTCCCGAAGACCGAATCCGCCCCACCGAAACCCGAGCCTGTCGCAGCCATGGTGGCCGAGAAAGGCGGCGCCGAGCTCAAGGCCCTGGCCTTCGCCGCGGCCGATGCCGCGGCGCTGCTCGCGGCGGATGACCTCGCTGCTTATCAGCAGCAACTCCCGGCCATTCGCGCCGCGTTGTCGACCTATCTGGCCGCGGACGCCGGCAGCCCGCTGGCGAAGTTCGCCGACACCCTGCGCGACCGGCCGGATCTGCGCGCCGTGCGGCGCGACTTCGAGCCGGTCAGCACGGCGTTGGCCGACCTGGTCCGCGCCCGGCACCTGCACCATCAGGAGGGTCTGCATATTTTCCAGTGCCCGATGTCACCCGTGCTCGGCATCGGCCGCTGGCTCGGCCGGACCGCCGAGATCAAGAATCCGTTCTTCGGCTCGGCCATGCTGACCTGTGGCGAAGAGCTCAAGTGAGGAACCGGCCATGATCAACCGCCTCATCTCCTGGTCGCTGCACAACCGCTTCATTGTGCTCAGCGCGTTCTTTGCGCTGTGCGCGTGGGGCGTGGTCGCGCTCCGGCGCGTGCCCATCGACGCCATCCCCGATCTCTCGGAAAACCAAGTCATCGTCTACGCCGACTGGCCGGGCCGCAGCCCGCAGGAAGTCGAGGACCAGGTCTCCTACCCGCTCAGCTCGGCCTTGCAAGGCCTCGCCGGCGTGAAGACCGTCCGCGCCACCTCGATGTTTGGGTTCTCGTTTCTCACCGTCATCTTTGAGGACAAGATCGACCCTTACTTCGCCCGCACGCGTGTGCTGGAGCGGCTCAACTCCCTCGGCGCGCTCCTGCCCACCGAGGTCGCGGCCAAGCTCGGCCCCGATGCCACCGGCTTGGGCTGGGTCTACCAATACTACCTGAAGGACGAGTCCGGCACGCAGGATCTCGGTTCGCTGCGCACGTTGCAGGACACTTTCATCCACCACCAGCTCGCCGCCGTGCCGGGCGTGGCCGAGGTCGCCGGCGTCGGCGGTTTTGTCCGCCAGTATCAGGTCGAGGTCTCCGCGCTCAAGCTCCGCCAATACGGCGTGATGCTCGGCGAAGTGCTGGACGCCGTCGCCCAGAGCAACCGCAACGTCGGCGGCAAGACCATCGAGGAGAACGGCGCCGAATACATCGTGCGCGGCCTCGGCCTGGTGCAAAGCGCGGCCGACCTCGAGTCCATCCCCGTCCAGGCGCGCAACGGCACCCCGCTCTACCTGCGCGACCTCGCCACCGTCCGCATTGGCGGCGATTTCCGCCGCGGCGCACTCGATGTCAACGGCCGCGCGGTGGTCGGTGGCATCGTCGTCATGCGCTACGGCGAGAACGCCTGGAAGGTCATCCAAGACGTGAAGGCCAAGATCGCCGCCTTCGCGCCCGGCCTGCCCCCGGGTGTCACGGTCGAGCCCTTCTATGACCGCAGCGACCTGATCGGCCGCGCCATCGACACGCTGAAGCACGCGCTCACCGAGGAGATCATCCTCGTGACGCTCGCGCACATCCTGTTCCTCTTCCACTTCCGCAGCATCCTGATTGTCACGCTGCCGCTGCCGGCCTCGATCTTGATCTCGTTCATCCTGATGGACCGGTTTGGCATCCCGTCGCACATCATGTCGCTCACCGGCATCGCCATCTCCATCGGCGTGCTGGTGGACGCCGGCATCGTGATGACGGAAAATGTCATCCGCCACTGCGAGCGCGCCGAGGAGGAGCTGAAGCGTCGGCTCACAGCGCCGGAGGTTTTCACGCACACCCTCGAGGCCGCCACCCAGGTCGGCCGGCCGATGTTCTTCTCGATGATGATCATCATCCTCGCCTTCGTGCCGGTGTTTCTGCTCACCGGCCAGGAGGGCAAGCTCTTCCACCCGCTCGCTTACACCAAGAGCTTTGCGCTGCTCGGCGCCGTGCTGCTGGCCGTGACCGCCGTGCCCGTGTTCTGCACCCTCCTCGTCCGCGGCCCCTTCAAACCTGAGAGCGAGAACTGGCTGATGAAGTCGCTGTTGTGGATCTATGAGCCGGTGTTGAACTGGGCGCTGGGCCACCGCAAGACCGTGCTGAGTCTCGCCGCGACGCTGCTCGCCGTCTCTGCCGTCATCGCTTTCGGTCTGCCGCGCGCGGTCACCTCGCACCTGCCCGGATCGCTGGCGAAACACGCGACGGGCTTCGGCAGCGAGTTCATGCCGACGCTGGAGGAGGGCTCGTTGCTTTTCATGCCGGTCCTGCTGCCCGCCACCTCGTTGACCGAGGTGCAACGCATCCTGAGCTGGCAGGACAAGGTCATCAGCCAGTTGCCCGAGGTCGCCTCCGTCGCCGGCAAGCTCGGCCGGTCCGACTCCGCCACCGATCCCGCCCCGGTCGAGATGATCGAGACCACCATCATGCTCAAGCCCACCAGCCAGTGGCGCGCGGGCATGACCAAGGAGAAGATCATCGAGCAGCTTTCCGCGAAGCTCATGAACGTCCCCGGCTACGTGCCGGGTTTCCTCCAGCCGATTGAGAACCGCGTGCTGATGACGAGCACCGGCATCCGCGCCCAGGTCGGCGTGAAGATTTTTGGCGACAAGCTCGACGCGCTTCAGGCCAAGGCCTTCGAGGTCCAGCGCATCATCGAGCAGATCCAGGGTGCCACCGGCGTCGCGCCCTCGCGCGTGCTGGGCAAACCTTACCTGGAAATTTCCGTGCGCCGCCCCGACCTCGGCCGCTACGGCCTGCGCGTCGAGGATGTGCTCCGCTACGTCGAGTCCGGTCTCGGCGGCACCACCGTCGGCACCACCCTCAAGGGCCGCGAACGCTGGCCGTTGTCCGTGCGCCTGGAGCAGGCCGACCGCGAGGACCTCGACAAGCTCGGCGAATTGCCGCTGACCACGCCGTCCGGAGCCACGGTCCAGCTGGGCCAGGTCGCCGACATCAAACGCGTCGTCGGTCCGAGCGAAATCCAGAGCGAGAACGGCCGTCTCCGCGTCTTTGTCCAGGCCAACGTCGGCGATCGCGACCTCGGCGGCTTCGTGGAAGAAATCAAGGCGCGCATCACGCGCGACGTGCGGCTCGACCCGGGCATGACCGTGGAATACTCCGGCCAATACGAGCATCAGATCCGCGCGCGGCAGACGCTCCTCTACGTTTTCCCGGCGGTGATTCTCATCATCTTCGTGCTCCTCGTGATGACCTTCCGGTCCGTGCCCGAGGCCGCGCATGTGTTGCTCGCCGTGCCCTTCGCCCTCACCGGCGGTGTGCTGCTGCAGGCCGCGTTGGGCTACAACTTCAGCGTGGCGGTCTGGGTCGGCTACATCGCCCTTTTCGGCACCGCCATCCAGACCGGCGTCGTCATGGTCGTTTATCTGGAGGAGGCGGTGATCAAGAAACGCGCCGAGCTCGGCGGCACCCTGACCCACGCCGGCCTCATCGAAGCGGTGAAGGAGGGCGCCCGTCTCCGCCTGCGCCCCAAGGTCATGACCGTCGCCACCACCGTGGCCTCGCTCCTGCCGATCTTCTGGAGCTCGAGCACCGGCGTGGAGATCATGCGTCCCCTGGCGGCCCCGGTCGTCGGCGGCATGCTGTCCAGTCTCGTCCACATCCTCGTCGTGACGCCGGTCATCTTTGCCTGGTTGCGCGAGCGGGAACTAGGCTCTGGTTCCAAGGCGGCCTAACCCCGCCGACCGACTTGCCGGACCAACGGTATGCGGCGGGTTTCCCAGCCTTTGCGAATGGCAGGATTTGATTGTTTTATGTCATATCCGCCAACGGGCGTTTCTGCGATACTCTGGCCTTCACCCCAGGCCCCCATGAATCCATCAACCCATCAATCCTTCCAGCGCCTGATTTCCGCGCTTCTTGCCGCCAGTGCCCTCTCCAGGAAGGTGCTGTTGTGATCGCCGTCACCGTAATCCTCGCACTGCTCGTTGCCCTGGTTTCCAGCGAGGAATGATCAGCGGCGTTTGCCATCCTTCAACCCACACCCCTCCCATGAACCCATCCCCACATCAATCCCCCCAGCGTCTGATTTCTGCACTTCTTGCCGTTGTTATTTTCGTCATCGCCCCGGCCATTGTTTCCGCCACTCCAGTCCAGACCGATTCCGCCGGTGTCGGTGTTGCGCCGGCAGACGGCAAAATTGCCCCTTACCAGGCCCGCTTCGGACGGCAACGTCCGGTGGTCGCCATCGTCGGAGAAAATTCCGGCACGGAGCTGACGGACTTCGTCATTCCCTACGGCGTCCTAGCCGCGTCGGGTGCTGCCGAGGTCGTCACGGTCTCCACACAACCAGGTGTGCTCCGCATGCTGCCCGCGTTGACGGTGCAGCCGCAGGACACGATTGGCGGGTTCGATGCCCGCTTCCCGGACGGCGCCGACTACGTGATCGTCCCCGCCATGATGAAATACAATGACCCCACGCTCCTCGCATGGGTGAAAGCGCAGGCATCGAAAGGCGGCACGCTGGTCAGCATTTGCGACGGGGCGGCGGTGGTGGCCGCAACCGGACTTATGGACGGCCATCGCGCCACGGCGCACTGGGCCAGTGAAAAATTTCGCCGTAGGCATTTTACCGGCGTCACTTGGATCGCGGACATCCGCTATATCGCCGACGGCAAAATTGTCTCCACGGCCGGAATCAGTGCCTCGCTACCAGCGTCGCTGGCGTTGGTGGAATCGATCGCGGGCCGCGACCGCGCGCTGGCGCTCGCCACAGAACTCGGCGTTTCCGACTGGAGCACCGCGCACAAGACGGCCCCTTTCCGCCCCCGCTTTGGCGTCAACCTGCGGGCGTTGATCACCGTCAACTACACGAATGGCTGGTTCCGTTCGACCGAGATGATCGGGCTCCCGATCGCGGCTGGCGTCGACGAGATTGCTCTCGCTGTGACCGCCGATGCCTACACCCGCACAGGCCGCAGCATGGTTCACGCACTGACCGCATCCCCCGAACCGGTGCGCACCCGCCACGGCTTGATTGTGATTCCGGACACGCTCAAGGGCAACGGACATCGCATGGACCGCATGCTCCCGGAGCTCGACGCCACGCCCGCCGGACAATGGCTCGCCAAATCGATTGACGGCATCATGCACATGTATGGCCGCACCACCGCCTATGGGGTCGCGCTTGATTTCGAATATCCCATGATTCCCCAACGCGCCCGGTCTGACGCCGCCCGCATCTCCACGAAATGAATCCCACCCGCCGCATCGTCCTCCTCGCCTACGATGGGATGAACCTCCTCGATCTCGCCGGTCCGCTGCAGGCTTTTGCGACCGCCGGCCGGAGTTCCGCGACCACCGGCCCCGGCTTCTACGAGATCGTCGTCACCAGTGCCGAAGGAGGATTGGTTACGTCTAGTTCGGGACTAGCAGTCATGACCGTGCCGCTTTCGAAGCTGAAGGGCGTGGCGATCGACACCATCGTCACGGCCGGCGGTTGCCGCGGCCAGAGCTACTATGCCCCGCCTGAACTCGTGAAATGGATCAGGCAGCGCGCGCCCACGGTGCGTCGACTGTGCTCGGTTTGCACCGGCGCCTTTATGCTCGCCGCGGCCGGACAGCTTAACGGCCGCCGCGTCGCCACGCACTGGGATTGGGTCGCCCGCCTGCGGACGCTGCATCCGAAAGTCCACGTCGATGCCGACAAACTCTTCATCCACGACGGCCCAATCTGGACGTCGGCTGGTGTGACGGCCGGCATCGATCTCACGCTCGCACTCATCGAGGAGGATTTCGGCCACCGCGTGGCGATCGAGACCGCGCGGCAGCTCGTCATGTTCATCAAGCGCTCCGGTGGGCAATCGCAGTTCAGCGTGCCGCTCGAGGCGCAGTCGGACGACACCGGCACGTTTGCCGATCTGCACGCATGGACCGCAGGCAATCTGGCCGACGATCTCCGCGTCGAGCGGCTGGCCGAAAAAGCCGGAATGTCGCCGCGCACCTTCGCCCGCGTCTACACGGCCAAATCCGGCCGCACTCCCGCCAAGATGGTCGAAGCCATGCGCCTGGAGGCGGCTTGCCGCGCCCTCGAGGAAACGGGACTGCCCCTGAAAACGATCGCAGCCACCACCGGCTACGTCGAGGAACAGAACCTGCGGCGCGTGTTTCTGAGGAAATTCGGTGTCACCCCATCGCAATACCGGCACCGGTTTTCCACGCACGCTGCTCCCGCGCGGGAAAATCCGGCGCCGTCCGTCCATAGGAAGAGACGTTCCACATGAGTGCCGTGGAAAAACTGGAACTCAAGATTCCGCCCGTTGTCCTCGTCCTTCTCCTGGGCACGGCGATGTTGGGGAACGCACGGTTCGTTCCTTCCCTCGGGTTTGTGCTGCCCGCACGGCTTCCGCTCGTCGCCGGCCTCGTTGTCACCGGTATCGCCACCGCCCTTCTGGGGGTGGTTTCATTCCGCCGCGCCAAGACCACGGTCAACCCCCTGCACCCTGAGACCACCTCAGCCCTGGTGGTCTCGGGTATCTACCGGCTGACCCGCAACCCGATGTATCTCGGCATGTTGCTTGTGCTGCTGGGCTGGGGCGTGTTCCTTGCCCACGCGCTTGCGTTTCTTTCCGCCACCGCCTTCATCCCCCTGATGAACCGGCTGCAGATCCTCCCAGAAGAAAGGATGCTGGCGGACATGTTCGGGTCCGGGTTTGCCGACTACCAATCCAAGGTGCGGCGCTGGCTCTGAAATATCGGAGGAAAGCATATGGCATATCTCATCGGCGTAACCCTGGCCCTGGCCGTCTCCCTGTTCGCGCGCTTCGTCGGGCTCGACCGGGACCGGGCCTTCTATCCGACCGTGATGCTCGTCATCGCCGCACTCTATGGGCTTTTTGCCGTCATGGGCGGCCACCCGGGCGAACTGCCCTTGGAGTGGATCATGGTGGGCGGGTTCATGGTCCTCGCGATCCTGGGCTTCAAGTTCAACCTGTGGTTCGTCGTCGCTGCCTTGTTCGGACACGGGGTATTTGATTATTTTCACGGTCATCTGATCGCCAATCCCGGCGTGCCCCTGTGGTGGCCGGGTTTCTGCGGGACCTATGATGTCACGGCGGCCGGCTGGCTGGCCTGGATGATCCGGAGCGGCCGCACCATCCCAAAAATTTAATCGGGCAACCTTGTCGAGTGCGTTGGTGTCAATTTCGCGGGGGATGTAAGATATCTCCGGCGGCCCCGTCTCCGTGGGCAAGAATCCAAAAACATGAAACACTCGCCCTCCCATTCGCACGACGGTCACCACCACGACGCCAGCATCCAGCCGGCCCGGGACGCCAAATACTTTTGCCCGATGTGCGAAGGCGTGGTCTCCGACCAGCCCGGCGATTGCCCGAAGTGCGGCATGGCGCTCGAACGCAATCCCACGTGGGTCGCGCCGACCGACGGCCCGACGATCTATACCTGCCCGATGCACCCGCAGATCGAGCAAAATCAACCCGGCGACTGCCCGATCTGCGGCATGACCTTGGAGCCGAAGACCGTCAGCGCCGGTGATCAAGAAGAGGACAATGCCGAACTGAACGACATGACTCGCCGCCTCTGGATCGGCGCGGGGCTGACGGTGCCGGTGTTCCTGCTCGCGATGGTTCACCTGATCCCCGCCCTGAGTCATCTGGCGAACGGCACGCTCAGCCGCTGGGCGCAATTTATCCTGTCCACGCCCGTGGTCCTTTGGGCGGGCTGGCCGTTCTTCGTGCGCGGCGCCAAATCGCTGCGCTCGGGCCACTGGAACATGTTCACCCTGGTCGCACTCGGGGTCGGTGCGGCGTGGCTCTACAGTCTCGTCGCGTTTTCCCTGCCCGGGCTGTTCCCCGCCGCCATGAAAGGCCACGGTGGCGTGGACCTCTATTTCGAGGCCGCCGCCGTTATCGTTGTGCTCGTGCTGGTGGGTCAGGTGCTGGAACTCCGCGCGCGCGCCCGCACCTCAAGCGCGATCAAGGCACTCCTCAACCTCACCCCGCCCACCGCCATCCGGATTGAGGGCACGGCCGAGTCCGAGGTCGCACTCTCCGCGGTGCGATCCGGTGATCGGCTGCGCGTCCGCCCGGGGGCCAAGGTTTCGGTGGACGGCGTGATCGAGGAGGGCACGTCCTCCGTGGATGAATCCATGATCACCGGCGAGTCCTTGCCCGTGGAAAAAAACGCCGGCGACCGTGTGACGGGCGGCACCATCAACGGCACCGGTGGTTTCGTGTTCCGCGCGGACAAGGTTGGCGCCGATTCCCTGCTCGCGCGCATCGTCAAGATGGTGGCCGAAGCCCAGCGCAGCCGCGCGCCGATCCAGGGTCTGGTCGACAAAGTCGCCGCGATCTTCGTGCCCGCCGTGCTGGCCATCGCGATCATCACGTTTCTGATCTGGTTTTTTGCCGGACCCGAGCCACGACTCGCCTACGCCATCGTGAATTCGGTCGCCGTGCTCATCATCGCCTGTCCGTGCGCCCTCGGGCTCGCCACGCCGATGTCCATCATGGTGGGCGTGGGTCGCGGAGCCCAAGCAGGCGTGTTGGTCAAGAATGCCGAATCGCTCGAACTGCTGGGCAAGGTCTCGTGGCTCGTCGTGGACAAGACCGGCACGCTGACCGAGGGCCGCCCCACGCTCACCGACGTGTATTTGGTGGAGCGCGTTGACCTCAACGCGCTTTCCGTCGCGCCTGAGCGTCCTGAGGACAAGCCGCTCCACCTCAAGGCCACTGAACTCCTCACCCTCGCCGCCTCGGTGGAGCGCGCCTCCGAGCATCCCCTCGCTGCCGCCATCGTGCGCGGGGCGAAGGCGCGCAAACTCACGTTGCCCGACGTCGCTGATTTTCGCTCCGTCACCGCCGGTGGAGTTGCCGGGCGGGTGGACAACCGCACCGTGCTCGTCGGCAAGCTCAAGTATCTCGCCGCGGTGGGTGTCGCCGTCCCAGCGGTCCTGACCGAACGCGCCACCGCGTTGCAGGCGGAAGGCAAGACCGTCCTTTTCGCCGCCGTGGACGGTCAGGCCGCAGGCCTGCTGGCTGTGGCCGATCCCATCAAGGCGTCCACCCCCGAGGCCATCGCACAATTGCACGCCCTCGGCGTAAAGCTTGTCATGGCGACCGGCGACAATCGGGCTACGGCCACTACCGTCGCCCGCCAACTGGGCCTCGATCAATTTGAAGCCGAGGTTGAGCCCGCGGATAAAATTCGCCTCGTCCAAAAGCTTCAGGCTGATGGGGCTCGTGTCGCCATGGCAGGCGACGGCGTCAACGACGCCCCCGCCCTCGCCGCCGCCGATGTCGGCATCGCGATGGGGACCGGCACCGACGTGGCGATGGAGAGCGCCGGAGTCACGCTCGTGAAGGGCGACCTGCGCGGCATCGCCCAGGCGATCCACCTCTCCCGCGCCACCATGGGCAACATCCGGCAAAATCTCTTCTTTGCCTTCGCCTATAATGCCCTCGGAGTCCCGCTGGCCGCCGGCGTGCTTTTCCCTTCCTTTGGTCTTCTGCTCAACCCAATGATCGCAGGACTCGCGATGGCCTTCAGTAGCGTCTCGGTCATCGCCAACGCCCTGCGTTTGCGCCGCGTGCGGCTTTGACGAAGACCATGGTGAGTCTCGGCGACGATTTTGTGTAACCTACCGTTACAGCGGCGGTTCTTTTGGCGACTCACCGCATTTCCGGGTTTCCCTCCCTAAGAAATCCGTTTTTGCTGCGTCGTCTCCCCCTATGCACCACCGTCCCCACGTGGTGGCCGCCATCGCTCTGATGGTGGCGACCGCATTATCCGCCTCGCCGTCGCTGGACGTGCGTTCCACGGCCACTCCGCCCAAGATCGACGGCGTCCTCAGCCCCGGCGAGTGGGACGGCGCCGCCCACAGCGACGCTTTCCGCACCGTTGAACCGGTCGAGAATGGCGAGCCGACCGAGCGCACCGAATTCTGGGTCACCTACGACCCGGACACACTCTACGTCGCCCTCCATTGCCATGATTCCGCCGGCGCCGCCGGCATCCGTTCCTATTCGATGCAGCGCGACCAGGACAGCGGCTCCGACGACATCGTGCGCATCGTGCTGGACACCTTCCACCGGCAGAGCGACGGATATTACTTCGCCCTCACCGCCGCCGGCGGCAAGCACGACGGCCTGATCCAGGACAAGGAGCAGGCCAACAGCCAGTGGGACGCCATCTGGCTCGGCCGGACCACCATCGACGCCGGCGGCTGGACGGCGGAGTTTGCGATCCCGGTCAAGAGCCTGGCCTTCGATCCCGCCAACGACACCTGGGGCTTCAACGTCGCGCGCGCCGTCCGCCGCAAGCAGGAAGTCATGCGCTGGACCGGCATCTTCCGCAACCGGCCCACCATTGCGCTGCCGCTGCTCGGCGATCTGCGCGGCCTCACCGGCCTGCGGCAGGGCCGCGGCATCGACTTCAAGCCCTACGCCAGCCTCACCCGCCACTCCCGGCCGGCCTCCGACCAGAACGAATGGGACTTCAAGCCGGGCCTGGACCTCATCTGGCACGTCACGCCCTCGCTCGCCGCCACGCTCACCGTCAACACCGACTTTGCCGACGCCGAGGTCGACGAACGGCAGGTGAACATCGGGCGCTTCTCACTCTTTTTCCCGGAGAAGCGCGCCTTCTTCACGCAGGACGCCTCGCTCTTTACTTTCGCCGGCATCCGCGAGGATCCCCTGCCGTTCTTCTCGCGCCGCATCGGCCTGGCCGACGACGGCACCAAGGTCGATGTGCTGGGCGGACTCAAACTCACCGGCCGCGCCGGTCCGTGGACCGTCGGCCTGCTCGACACCCAGATCGAATCGCACGGCGGCATTGATTCCAAAAACCTCCTCGCCGGCCGCATCACCCGGCAGGTGCTCGGCGAGTCCAGCGCCGGCCTGGTGTTCACCCACGGTGATCCGCGCATCAACGGCGACAACACGCTCGTCGGCGCCGATTTCAATTACGTCAACAACCACCTCTTCAACAAAAAATCGCTCACCGTCCGCTCCGCGCTGCAATACACCGACGGCGACCACGCCGGCGGCGCCGGCACGGCCGCCAGCGTCAGCGTGGACTACCCTAACGAGCCCTATGGCTGCTTCTGGTGGTTTTCGCGCGTGAGCGAGCGCTACGACCCCGGCCTCGGTTTCGTATCCCGCACCGGCATCGGCAACATGCACATGGTCAATACCTACACGGTGCGTTCCGGCACCAACTGGGTGCGCCAGACCCAGTTGTTCGTCGAGAGCGACGTCGTCACCGACCTCAACCTGAAGCTGCTCGACCACGTGGCGTTCGTCGGGACCTTCTTCGAAAACAAGCACGGCGACTTCCTGAATCTCTGGGTCAATGATGCCAGTGAGACCTACACCGCCCCCTTTGCCATCCGGCCCGGCATTGTCATCCCGGTCGGCGTGCACCGTTGGAACGCCTTCCAGGCGCAGGTTGGCACCAGTCGCTCGCGCCCCGCGGATGTTTTTCTGCGCTGGCGCCACGGCGGATTTCTCACCGGCGACTCCGACGACTACCAGATCAACCTCGCCTTCCGCCCGTCCAACCGGCTGGAAATCAATCTGAACCAGACGGTGCGCGACTTCCGCCTGCCGCAGGGAAATTTCCAGGTGCGCAGCGGCTCGGCCCGTGTCTCCTATACCTTCAGCCCCGACCTGCAGCTCAGTCTGCTCGGCCAATACGACAACCTCTCGGCCCAGCTCGGCGTGAACTTCCGCATCAAGTGGATCGTCCAGCCCGGCAACGAGGTGTTCTTCATCGTCAACCAAGGTTACGACACGTCACTCGACCGCTTCCGCCCGACGCAGAACGACACCTCGCTGAAGGCAGCGTGGACCTTCCGGTTCTGAAGCGGAACGCGCCGCTGTGCCCGCCGAAACCTTGCGCGAAGGCTGGGATCCCAGCGCGCTGGTCCGCGCCGCCGGGCCGGCCCGCGACTGATTCCCGCCATTGAAGGCCCCCGTCACCCCTGGCTGTTGTCAACCAATAGTTGACAACAGCCAAAACGGCGCACCCGATGGCTGCCGGCACTTACCCCACTTGACAAGACGGCCCGAGTCGGCGAAACGTGCTGCCGTGTCTCGTCTGATGAAACTTGTCACCGCCTTGCTGGTTGCCCTCTGGCTGCCCGCCACGCTGCACTGCCAGCTCGAGGGCCTGAGCCTCGACGCCATCTTCGCCTGCGCCGATCAGCCGGCCGACACCGCTCACCCCGCTGATGGTGACTGTGCCGACGACGGCTGCCAGGCTTTGGAGGAAGGACAGTTTGCCCTCGCCAAGACGAAGATTGATCCGGCCATTTTGCCGGTGCTCGCCTGTGGATGTGTTGCGTGCTTTCAGCACCTCGCACTCCCCACACCCGCCCCCGAAATTTCCGCCTCCGGCCAGGATGAGATGCTGCCCTTGCAGCGCTTCTGGCAGTTTGCCCGCCGCGCCGCGCCACCTGCGCGGGCGCCTGCGCTGAACATCTGAGTCCTTCTCGGCTGGTCCCTCGACCGGAGAGAGCCTCATTCCACGCGCACCTACCGGTGCCTCGCCGGCCTGCGGCCGTGCTTCATTCGTCCGTTGGTTCAACCCTGTCCGTCATGAAAATATTTCTGTTTGTTCTTCTCCTTCTGGCCGCCACTGCGCAGGCCGCTCCGCTCACACTGGGCGAAGCCCTCGCCCGCATTGAGTCGGGTCATCCGTGGTTCCGCACCCGTGCAGCCTCCGCGGCGCTCGCCCAGGCCCGGCTGGACGCCGCCGGCACACGCCCGCCGGCGGAGATCTCGCTCCAGCTCGAAAATGCCCTCGGCACCGGCGAGTTCCGCGCCGCGCGCGGACTCGAGACCACCCTGCAGTTCAGCCGCGCCCTCGACTGGGCTGAACGCCGGTCCGCCCGCCGCGAGGCCGCCGGCGCCCTCAACGAAGCCGAACAACTCGCGTGGGAGGAAAACCGCCGCGGGCTGCTGGCCGAGGCTGCGCGCCGCTTCATCCTCGTGGTCGGCCGGCAGGCCGCCCAGGCCGCCACCCGCGAGCAGGCGGATCTTGTCCGGCAGACGGCGGAAGACCTGCAGGCGCGCGCCAGGCAGGCTGTCGCCACGCCCGCCGAAGTCGCCCGCGCGCGGCTGGCGCAGACCGAGGCCAGCCTCGCGGCCGAACACGCCGAGCACGAGCTCGCCGCCGCCCGCCAGAACCTGGCCTCACTGTGGGGCGCAACCACGCCCGATTTCGATCACGCTGTGGCCGACTTCACCACCCTGCCGCCGTTGGACACCTACGAGCAGCTCGTCGCCAAGCTCGCCGGCACCCCGGCGCAGGCCCGCCAGGCGGCGCTCGTCCGCTGGCGTCAGGCGCAGGAAAAGCTCGCGCTTGCCGCCGCCGCCCGGGGCGAACCGCGCTGGTCCGCCGGCATCCGGCGCGACGAGGCGGCCGGCGACTTCGGGCTCGTGCTCGGCCTCGACTACGCGTGGCCCTCCGCCGCGACGGCCCGGGCCGGGGCCACCGAGGCCCGCGCGGAACGCGAGCGCACCGCCGCCGATGGCGAGGCCGCGTTGAACGAGCTCCGCGCCGCGCTCTACGAACTCTGCCAGGAACTCAACCACGCCCGCATCGAGCACGACAGCGCGCGCGACGAGATGCTGCCCGCCGCCCGTGAGTGGCTCGCCAGCATCGAGGCAGGTGCCGCAGCCGGACGCTACGCCGGACGCGACCGCCTCGAGGCCCGCGCGGCACTCTTCGGCGCGCGCCAGCGCCAGATCCACGCCGCTGCGACTTATCACGCCACCCTGGTCGAGATCGAACTCCTCATCACCGCCCCCGGCCGCCACACCCCGTTCGCCGGCCACGTCGAACCTTAATCCTCCCTTCCCATGAAAAAACTCCAATTTGCCCTCATCCCCCTGATTCTGCTCCTCGGCGGCGCCACCACCTGGTGGATCCTCCAGAAACCCGCCGGCGCCTCCGCCGACCCGCACGGTCAGGGCGAACACGACGAACACGGCCACGCCGATCAAAAGGAAACCAAGCCCGGCGCGGACAAGCATGATCAGGACAAACATGGTCACGGCACGGACCAGGCCGCCCGCATCGAGCCCCGCGAGGGACCGCGCGGCGGCAAACTCATCGGCGACGACCATTTCGCGGTCGAGGTGACCATCTACGAAAAAGACACCCCGCCCCAGTTCCGGGTCTTCGCCTATCATGACGGCCAACTGCTGCCCGCGACCAAGACCAAGGTGACCATCGAGCTCTCCCGCCTCGACGGCGAGAAGAACACCTTCGCCTTCCGACCCGAGGGCGAGGCGCTGGTCGGCGGCGGCATCGTGGCCGAGCCGCACTCGTTCGACGTCACCGTCCGCGCCGAGCATGACGGCGAAGTCCACACCTGGACCTATGCCTCCCCCGAGGGCCGCACGATCATCGCCGCCGCGACCGCCCGTGAGTCGGGCGTTGCCACCACCACCGCCGGCCCGGCCACCATCACCGACCAATTCACCGTCCATGGCCTCATCCAGCCCGACGCCGAGCGGATCGCCGTGGTGGCGCCGCGCTTCGGGGGCCTGGTCAAGACCGTCACCGCGCGGCTCGGCGAACGCGTCGCGGCGGGCGCGGTCCTCGCCACCGTGCAGAGCAATGACACCCTTGCGACCTACGAGGTCGTCGCGCCGCTGGCCGGCACCGTGCTGGCCAAAAGCATCGCGCCCGGCGCGGTCGCCGGACCCGAAACCTCCTTCACCCTGGTGGATCTCGCGGTCGTGTGGGCCGAGTTCCAGGTCTTCCAGCGCGACCTCGGCCGCGTGCGCCCCGGCCAGCGGGTCACGTTCACCTCCACCGGCGGCGGCACGTCGGGCGAAGGTGTGATCGCCTGGCTCTCGCCGGTCGGCTCGCCGTCCACCCAGAGCATCACGGCCCGCGTAGTCCTCGATAACGCCGACGGCCGCTGGTCGCCCGGTCTCGCCGTCACCGGCATCGTGCATGTCGGCTCCGCCGACGTGGCGCTCGCCGTGCGCACGGAGGCCCTGCAGACCTTCCGCGAATTCTCCGTCGTCTTCGCGCAGTTCGGCGAGAGCTACGAGGTGCGTATGCTCGAGCTGGGCCGGCGCGACGCCCGCCACGCCGAGGTGCTCGGCGGTCTCAAGCCCGGCACGCGCTATGTCACGGCCAACAGCTTCCTGGTAAAGGCCGACATCGAGAAGTCCGGCGCGAGCCACGACCACTGAGCCCCTGAGCCAACCCACCATGCTCAACGCCATCATCGCCTTTTCCATCCGCCACCGCTGGCTCGTGCTGCTGGCCGCGGTCGCGCTCGCGGCGCTCGGTTTCCACAACTACCGGCGCCTGCCCATCGACGCGGTGCCCGACATCACCAACGTCCAGGTGCAGATTAACACCGAGGCGCCGGGCTACTCGCCCCTCGAGGCCGAACAGCGCGTCACCTACCTCGTCGAAACTGCCATGGCCGGCCTGCCGCGGCTCGACTACACGCGCTCCCTCTCCCGCTACGGCCTCTCGCAGGTCACCGTCGTGTTTCTGGACGGCACGGACATCTACTTCGCCCGCCAGCTCGTCAACGAGCGCATCCAGGAGGTGAAGTCCCAGCTCCCGCCCGGCCTCAACCCGTCGATGGGCCCCATCTCCACCGGCCTGGGCGAGATCTACATGTTCACCGTGGAGCCCGCCTCCGCCGACGCCCGCAAACCCGACGGCACACCGTGGACGCCCACCGACCTCCGCGAGGCGCAGGACTGGATCGTGAAGCCGCAGCTCCGCCAGGTGCCCGGCGTCACCGAGGTCAACACCATCGGCGGCTTCGAGAAACAGTTCCACATCACGCCCGACCCCGCCCGGCTCATCGCGCAGGGCATCACCTTCCACGACGTGATGGAAGCGCTCGCCCGCAACAATTCCAACACGGGCGCGGGCTACATCGAGCGCAATGGCGAGCAATACCTCATCCGCGCCCCGGGCCAGGTCGCGACCCTTGACGACATCCGCGGCATCATCGTCGCCCACCGCGCCGGCCTGCCGGTCACCCTTGGCGACATCGCCGGGGTGGCCCCGGGCGCCGAACTCCGCACCGGCGCCGCCACCGAGAACGGCCACGAGGTCGTGCTCGGCACGGTGTTCATGCTCATGGGCGAAAACAGCCGTGCCGTCGCCCGCCGGGTCGCGACCAAGATGGAGGAGATCAACCGCAGCCTGCCCGCCGGCATCGTCGCCCGCACGGTCTATGACCGCACCGCACTGGTGGATCGCACCATCGAGACCGTGAAGAAGAACCTGTTCGAGGGCGCCGCACTGGTCATCGCCGTGCTCTTCGCCCTGCTGGGCAACTTCCGCGCGGCGCTGCTCACCGCCCTGGTGATCCCGCTCTCCATGCTCTTCACCATCACCGGCATGGTGGCGAACCGGGTGTCGGGCAACCTGATGAGCCTCGGCGCACTCGACTTCGGTCTGATCGTCGACGGCGCCGTCATCATCGTGGAGAACTGCACCCGCCACCTCGGTGCCGCGCAGCACCGGCTCGGCCGGCTCCAGACCCGCGACGAACGGTTTCATACCGTCGCCGCCGCGACCCGCGAGGTCATCCAGCCCGCCGTGTTCGGCGTGTTCATCATCACCGTGGTCTATCTGCCCATCTTCGCCCTTACCGGCGTCGAGGGAAAGATGTTCCACCCGATGGCCTTCACCGTCGTCTGCGCGCTGGTCGGGGCCCTGCTGCTGGCCGTCACCTTTGTGCCCGCCGCCGTCGCCCTGCTCCTGACCGGAAAGATCTCCGAGCGGGAGAACTTCCTCATGCGCGGCCTGAAGCGCGCCTACCTGCCGTCGTTGCGCGTGGCCCTGGCCGGCCGGTTCGCCGTCGTCACCGCCGCCGCCATGCTTGCGGTCGCCAGCCTCGCGCTCGCCTCGCGCATGGGACGCGAGTTTATCCCCAGCCTCGACGAGGGCGATATCGCCCTGCATGCCCTGCGCATTCCGGGCACTAGCCTCACCCAGGCCATCGGCATGCAGGCCGCGCTCGAGGCGCGGCTGAAGCAGTTCCCCGAGGTGGACAAGGTGTTCGCAAAGATCGGCACCGCCGAGGTCGCCACCGACCCCATGCCACCCAGCGTCTGCGACACCTTCGTGATGCTGAAGCCGCGCGACCAGTGGCCCGACCCGAGGAAGACGAAAGCCGATTTTGTCCGCGAGCTCGAGGCCGCCGCGGCCGGGATCCCGGGCAACAACTACGAGTTCACCCAGCCGATCCAGATGCGGTTCAATGAACTCATCTCCGGCGTGCGCTCCGACGTCGCGGTGAAAGTCTATGGTGACGACCTCGACACGCTCCTTGCCACTGGCGAGGAAATTGAGGCCGTGATCAAGGCCGTTCCGGGTGCCGCCGACGTGAAGGTCGAGCAGATCACCGGCCTGCCACTGCTGACCGTGCAGCTCGACCGCCCCGCCCTGCAGCGCTACGGTCTCAACGCCGCCGACGTGCAGGAGGTGATCGCGATCGCCCTCGGCGGCGCCGAGGCCGGTCAGATCTTCGAGGGCGACCGCCGGTTCAGCCTCGTCGTCCGTCTGCCGGAGCACCTCCGCACCGATCTCGCGGCCTGGGGCGACCTGCCCGTGCCGCTTCCCGACCACCCCGACGACCGCCCACGCATTGTGCCGGCGGCGCCTGTCGCGCCGGGTCTCGCCGCCGCGCTCACTGGGGCCTACATTCCGTTGCGCGAGGTCGCCACCATCGGGATCGCCCCCGGCCCCAACCAGATCAGCCGGGAGAACGGCAAGCGCCGGGTCGTCGTTACGGCGAACGTACGCGACCGGGATCTGGGCTCGTTCGTATCTGAAGTGCAGCAGCGCGTGACCCGGCAGGTTCAGCTCCCGGCCGGCTACTGGATCGGCTGGGGCGGGCAGTTCGAGCAGCTCGTGTCGGCGGCCAAGCGCCTGACCATCGTCGTGCCGGTCGCGCTGTGCCTGATCTTCATCCTGCTGTTCATGAGCCTGGGATCGCTGGCCGACGCCGCGCTGGTGTTCAGCGGCGTGCCGCT
>JANNDM010000179.1:0-15454 GCA_031387725.1 Verrucomicrobiota bacterium
TTTTCGCGCGGGATGCCGGCCTCCATGTGCATCTCGTCGAGAAACCCAAGCACGCGACGGGCGCCGCCGCCATCACGGTAAACGGCGCCGGCCAGAACCACATCATCATCTCCCTCGGCGCCAACCTCGGCCTTAAGCCGCGCGACATCCCCGGACCGCTGCTCGCGCCCGCCCAAGTCGTCGTCTGCCAGGGCGAGTCCGATTACGCCACCGTCGGCTACGTGCTGCGCACCGCCCGCCGCAACGGCGCCATCACCGTCCTCAACCCCGCGCCGATGCGCCCGGAGTTCGACCCCGGCGTGCTCCGGCACACCGAGGTCCTCATCCCCAACGAGAGCGAGTTCACCGCGCTCGTGAAACAGTGCCCGTCCTGCGCCGCGCTGCTGCGCACCGCGCCCTACAACGCGGGCGGCGAGTTCACCGAGTCCACCTTGCATGCCCTCAGCGCCGAAGCCCTGCACCGCCTCTGCCGCTGCCTGAAGGTGCCAGTGGTGATCGTCACCCTCGGCGCCCGCGGCTGCTTCGTCTCCCAGCCCGATGTCTACCTGCGCATCCACGCCCACGACGTCGAGGTCGTTGACACGGCCGGCGCCGGCGATGCCTTTGTCGGCGGTTTCGCGGCCGGGCTGGTGAAGTTCAAACACAACATCTTCGAGGCCGCCCACTACGCCAGCGCGGTGGCCGCCCTCTCGGTCATGCAGCCGGGCACCGCCCCCTCCATGCCCATCGCGCGGGAGATCGCCCGCTTCCTCAAGAAGCGCGACCATAAGTAGAGGGGTTTTTGTCGTCAGGCCGTTGACAATCCCCCGGGGGAGCGACAACCGTTTTCGCACCCTATGCTAACCCCACTGCGCACCGCCCGGGCGGTGTTCCTCCTCTGCTGCGTCCTGCCCGCTGCGCTGTTCGCCGAAAAGCCCTTCGCTTTTGCCGACACGCCCGGCCAACTGCCGAAGTCCGCCGTCCCGCGCCACTACACGCTGCGCATCCAGCCTGATCTGGAGCAACGCACCACCATCGGCACGGCCACCATCGAGTTGGAGGTGCTCCGGCCCGTTACGGAGCTGATGCTCAATGCCAACGAGCTCACGATCGATTCCGTCGTTCTGATCGATGACCCTGCGGTGCCTCGCGCCTTGGTCGCACAAATAAACCCTGCCAAACAAACGCTCACGCTGCCGGTCGCACTCGCCGCCGGCCGCCACACCATCCGCCTCGCCTACCGCGGCAAGATCGGCACCCAGGCCGAGGGTTTCTTCGTCGACAAATACCCCACGCCCACCGGCGACAAGCTCATGCTGGGCACGCAATTCGAGCCCACCGACGCCCGCCGCGTCTTCCCCTGCTGGGACGAGCCCGTCTACCGCGCCACCTACGACATTACGCTCGTCGTGCCGGAAAAACTCATGGCGGTCGCCAACACGCCCGTCGTGCGCGAGACCCCGATCGGTGGCGGCCTTAAAGAAATCGTATTCGCCCGCACCCCGGCGATGGCCAGTTATCTCGTCGCCCTCTACGCCGGCGAATTCGAGACCCTCGAGGGCGAGCAGGACGGCGTGAAGCTCCGCATCATCACCACCGAGGGCAAGCGCGCCAGCGCCGCCTACGCCCTCGAGTCCACCCGGCGTATCCTCGCCTACTTCAACGAGTATTTCGGCACGCCCTACCCGCTGCCCAAGCTCGACCAGATCGCCGTGCCCAACGCCTTCGCCACTTTCGGCGCGATGGAGAACTGGGGCGCCATCACCTACATCGACACCGCGCTGCTCTTCGACCCGGCCACCGGCTCCCAGGCCAACCGCGAAACCGTGTTCCAGGTCATCGCCCACGAAGTCGCGCACCAGTGGTTCGGCGACCTCGTGACGATGTCATGGTGGGACAACCTCTGGCTCAACGAGGGTTTCGCCTCGTGGATGGGCACGAAGGCCAGCGACGCGCTCAATCCCGACTGGCAGCTCTGGGTCCGCGCCAGCGAGGCGAAGGAAGGTGCCCTCGCGCTCGACGCCCGCAAGACCACCCACCCCATCCAGCAGCCCATTGCCAATGAGAGCCAGGCCAACGACGCCTTCGACACCATCTCCTACCAGAAGGGTCAGGCCTTCCTGCGCATGCTCGAGGCCTATCTCGGCGAGGATGCCTTCCGCGCCGGCCTCCGCCTCTACATGCAGCGGCACAAGTATTCCAGCACCACGACCGCCGACCTCTGGGCCGCCCTCGGCGCCGCCTCCGGCAAGCCCGTCGTCGAACTCGCCGCCAACTGGACCGAGCAACCCGGCTTCCCCGTCGTGTTCGTCTCCCCCACCGGCGAGGGCCCCAACCGCGCGCTCCGGCTCGAACAGTCCCGCTTCACCATCAACGACCCGGCCGCCGCGCCGCTCACGTGGAAAATCCCCGTGACCCTCGCCAACACCGCGAATCTCACCACGCCCGCCGTCACGCTCCTGGAGAAAGCACCCCTCACCGTGGCGTGGCCCGCCGGCGGCGGCACCCCGAAGGCCAACGTGGGCAACACCGGCTTCTACCGCGTGCTCTACGACGACAACCTCACCGACGCCCTCCGCCGCGAAATCACCACCCTGCCCGGCAGCGACCAGCTCAACCTGCTCGGCGACACCTGGGCCTTGACCGAGGCCGGCCGCCTCTCCGCCACCGCGTGGCTCGGCCTCGCCGAGCAACTCCGGGCCAGCCCCAGCCAACCGGTGTGGGAACACCTGCTCGGCAAAATCGCCCTGATCGACCGGCTGCAACTCAACCAACCCGGCCGCCGCGCCTTCCATGCCTGGGCCGTGCAGTTGCTTGCGCCGCCCTTCGCCCGGCTCGGCTGGGAAGCCCGGCCCGGCGAATCCCCGCTCGACGCCGCCCTGCGGCCCAAGCTTGTCGCCGCCCTCGGCTCCTACGGCGACCACGCCGTGATCGAGGAATGCACGCGCCGCTGGTCGGCCTTTCTCGCCGATCCGACCAGCCTGCCCGGCAATCTCCGCAGTGCCGTTCTCGGCGTGGTCGGCCGTTTCGCCACCCGGGAGACCTACGACCAGCTCCACGCCTTGGCCAAGGCCGCCACGACCACCGTGGAAAAACGCCGCGCCTATGCCGGCATGCAGGCCGTGCTCGATCCGGCCCTCGCGGCTGAGACCCTCGCCCTCACCTTGGGCGACGAGCTGTCCACCACCGAGGCCGCGCGCAATGTCGCCGCCGTCGCCGCCAACGAGCACCCCGACCTGGCGTGGGCCTTCGCCAAGGCCAACACGGACGCGCTGCTTCAGCGCACCACTTTTTTCGGTCGCAACACCTACCTGCCCGGCATCGCCCAAGCCTCCACTGACGCCACGCGCGCCACCGAACTCGAGGAGCTGGTGCGCGCCAAGCTGCCGGCCGATGCCTTCGCCGAGGCCGCCAAGGGCGCCGACCTCATCCGCCTGCGCGCGCTGATGAAGCAGCGCGAACTCCCCGTCATCGACGCGTGGGTCAAGGAGCGTGTGAAATTGCCCGAATAAGATGTGCTGCCATTGACTGCCGTCATTTTTGTAGGTCGGGGTTTATCCCCGACGGGTCGGGCGTAAAGCCCGACCTACATTTCCAGGAATAGGATCCCTCCCATAAAAGCGAACTCATGGTCAAGCTGCGCGCCAGGCTCTACAAAGTCGCGATTGTCCGCTGGGCCGACGTGCCGAAGGCGGCCGTCGCCAAACTCGACCTCACCCCCGCCGACATCAAGGGCGCCATCAAAGGCTGGAACGCCCTGCTGCGGTTCAACGGCGATCTCGACCGCGTCACGCTGTTCAACAGCCGCAAACGCGGCCACCTCAAGCTCGCCTTCAAGGTCGAGCTCCTGAAAGCCGCCGGGGTGGACGCGGGCGACACGATCGAATTTGCCTTGGAGCGTGATGCCGCCTCGCGTGAACCGGACTTGCCCTACGAGATGGCACGCGTATTTCGCACCCGGCCGGAACTGCGGCAGTGCTGGCAGACGCACAGCGTCGCGATCCGCCGCCAGTTGGTGCGCTACATCGAGCAGGCGAAAAGCCCCGAGGTCCGCGCCAAACGCTGCTGGGTCTTTCTCGAACGCCTCGCCGAAACCGGCAAGCTGAGCGGGTAGATCCCGGGCCCGCCCCTCGCGGCCACCGGCCCGCGTTCGGCTCCAACCCTCATTCGCATCACGCGGCAGGCGCCCCTGGTTGATGTCAACTAATAGTTGACATCAACCAAAAGCGCTGGGATCGGGAATGCCAGCGTAGGATGCCAATGTCAGGGGCCCGCCGGAAGCGCACAGGCGGAGGAGCAAGGCCGGCACACTTCGGCAGAAGGAATGGCGACACAGCGCAGAATTAGCCGCCCGGCCCATGGCGCCAGGGAGGAACCTGGCTAGAGTGGAGGCATCATGAACGACTGCTGCCCGCCCATCCCTCTTCCCGCCACTCGCCCTGAGCTTGTCGAACGGGCCGCACCCGCTTTCCCTGCCAAAACCTCCGCGCCGCGCGGTTTTTTCGCCTCTCTGGAGCGGCTCATCAACACCGCGAGCTTTGTGTCAGTCGACCTGACCGACACCCTATTCGCGTCCCTACCTCCGCGCGACAGTGCGCCCCCTGCGGCCGTCGTGCGGCCTAATTGTTCGGAATGAAACCCGCGCCCTTCGGATCAAATAGTTTCTTCGCGTAGAACGGCACATATTGGGTGATGCCCAGGACGCCGAGCACGAAGAGGCTGTCACGATACGGCCCGCCGAGAAAGATGCCAAGGAAACCGCAGGCCTCGGCCAGCGCCACGCCGATGATAAAAAGCACGAGCGCGCGGCTTGGATCCGTGGCCCGCGGCAGAACCAGCCAGCGAATGACAATGCTCACGAACAGTGGCACGAGTCCGATCAATCCTTGCAAGGAATTGTCGCGCGAGGCGGGCGGCAGGGGTTTGCCCTGCGCCAGGAACAGATAAATCAGCCCCAGGCCCCCCAGGGTTGCCGCCCAGATTATCCACCAGACCAGCAGGCGGGCCTTGATCTTCTGATCGTCGTAGCCGGGCATCATGCGCCGATGGGATGCCAGGTGGTCTTGAACTCGAGGTGGTCGCGGAGCTCGTAGAGACTCTGCGCCTTGGCGGAAAACCAGTCCACCGGCTCCTCGGTCTTGTGCAGCTTCACCCGCTTCACACTCTCGGCGGCGCCGAGCTTGAGGCCCTTGCGTTCGTCGGCATTGGCGACGCCAGCGATGCCGCGCAGGTGGGTGTGCGTGGCAAAGGTCGGCACCAGCTCCTTGCGGAAGCCGGTCAGCAGATTGACCACGCCGCCGGGCAGATCGCTGGTGGCCAGCATCTCGCCGAGCACGATGGCCGGATAGGGCTGCGCCGTGGAGGCCAGCGCGACGACCGTGTTGCCGCTCGTGATGGCGGGCGCGAGGAGCGACACGAGCGCCAGCAGCGGCGCCTCCTCGGGCGCAAGCAAACCGACGATGCCCATGGGCTCGGTGACAGTGAAGTTGAAGTGCGGCGACGCGACGGGGTTCACGTTCCCCAGCACCTGCTCGTATTTGTCGGCCCAGCCGGCGTAGTAGATGAGCCGGTCGATCGTCGCGGTGATTTCCTTGGCGGCGGCGGACTTGGTGGCGCCGCCCACTGCGAGGGCGTCGGCCATGTCCGCTTTGCGGGCCTCCAGCATCTCGCCGAGCCGGTAGATGATCTGCCCGCGATTGTAGGCGGTGCGCTTCGCCCAACCCGGGCCGGCCTTGGCGGCCGCCTCGACGGCGTTGCGCAGATCCTTGCGGGTGCACTGCGGGATGTTGGCAAAGAAATGGCCGGCGGCGTCCTTCAGCGGAAAGGTGCGCGCGCTCTCGGAGCGGATGAACGCGCCGCCGACATAGACCTTGGGGGTTTTCGTGATGGGAAGGCGGAACATGGGGAAAGGATCAGGCGGTGGATTGAGTCTGCAGATAAGCCCGCTCGTCATAGCGCCGGGCCACGAGCGAGAAGACAAAAGCCGCGACCATGGCGAGCCCGGCGAAGAAAATAAAATAGGGTGCGCCGCTCAGCTTGGAGGTGCCGTCCGGATTGGAGATGAACCATTGCACGCCGGCGGTGAACCAGTTGCCCGCCGTGACCGACAGCAGGTAGACGGCTTGCATGATGGCCTTGAGGTGCCGCGGGGCTTGCGTGTAGGCAAATTCCAGCGCCGTGATCGAGGCCATGACCTCGCCGGCGGTGAGGAGCACGTAGGCCGGCATCTGCCACAGCACGCTGAGCTTGGCACCGGCGCCGAGGCGCGACTCGATCCACGCGCTGACCAGGAACGACAGGCCGATGACGAAGATGCCGAGGCCGATCTTGCGGAGCGAAGTCAGTTTCCACACGCGGTCGAGGAGCGGGTAGACGACGTATTGGAACAGCGGGATGAAAGTCAGCGTAAGGATCGAATTGATCGCCTGCACCTGCGAGGAGCGGATTTCCAGTCCGAAGATGACGCGGTTCATTTTCTCGGCCTGCAGGGTCCAAGTGCTGCCGCACTGGTCCCACAGCGCCCAGAACACCGCCATGAAGGCGAAGATGAAGGCCAGGCGGCCCACCGCGAGGCCCGTCTCGCGGTTGAAGGTCTGCCGGATGAAGGCCTTCCCCGCCGGCGGCACGTGGATGAACTTGTGGCGGCCCGACCAGAAGATCCAGGTGGCAATCAGCATGAGCACCGCCGGAACACCGAAGGCCCAGCGCGGGCCGTAAAGGTCGAGCAACCACGGGGTGAGCATGATCGAGAAGAACGCGCCAAAGTTCACCGCCCAATAAAACCAGCCGAAGGCCCGCGCGAGGAGGTTTTGGTTCGAAGGCCCGAATTGGTCGCCCACGTGCGACGACACACAGGGCTTGATGCCGCCCGCGCCGAGCGCGATCAGCACCAGCCCGAGGCCGAGTCCGAGCCGCGTGCTGTCGGCCGCCAGCACGATGCAGCCGAAACTGTAGAGAATCGAGAGCCAGAGGATCGTGCGGTATTTGCCCAGAAAGGCATCGGCAATGATCGCCCCCAGGGCCGGGAAGAAATAATTCGAACCGACGAACAGATGATACCAGCCCGTCGCCTCGGACTCGCCCATGGGTGCCACCGCCCCCGTGCGATCCAGGAGGTGCTTCGTCATGTAGATGACGAGAATGGCCTTGAGCCCGTAGAAATTGAAGCGCTCCGCCGCCTCGTTGCCCACGATGTAGGGGATGCCCGGGGGCATCGTGGTCATTTTCAGCGGGGCGGTGAGATAGGGGGTTTGCGACATGAGGAAGTGAGCAGGATCAGCCGGGCGACCGGTTGATGGCGAAGCTCCAAGCTCCAACATCCAAGCACCAGAGAAGCGCCCAACCGCCCAAAGCTTCAAATTCATGGGCCAGACAAATCCTCGTGTGGCTTGGCGCGATTCGTGGAACTTGAATATTCAATGGTGCTTGGAGCTTGGATGTTGGTGCTTCCGCCGGCGCGTAGTGGCGGCGGTCAGACCAGTTTGCAGTAATCGAGCAGGCCCTGGCGGCCGCCCTCGCGGCCGAAGCCGGACTCCTTGTAGCCGCCGAAGGGCGACGCGGGATCGAATTTGTTGTAGGTGTTGGCCCAGACCACGCCGGCCTTGAGCTCCGTCGACATCTTCAGGATGCGCGAGCCCTTGTCGGTCCACACGCCGGCGCTGAGGCCGTAGGCGGTGTTGTTCGCCTTCTCCACCGCCTCGTCGACCGTGCGGAACGTGAGCACGCTGAGCACGGGGCCGAAGATCTCCTCGCGGGCGATGCGGTGGCTCATGGAGACGCCGGAGAATATCGTCGGGCGGAAATAATAACCCTTCGTGGGCAGCTTGCAGGCGGGCTGGAACATCGTCGCGCCCTCTTTCACCCCGACGGCAACGAGGCGCTCGATGGTAGCGAGCTGCTCCTTGGAGTTGATAGCCCCGATGTCGGTATTTTTGTCGAGCGGGTCGCCAATGCGGAGCACCTTGACGCGGTTCTTGAGCTTCGCGAGCACTTCGGCCGCGACGGTCTCCTGCACGAGCAGGCGAGATCCGGCGCAGCACACGTGGCCCTGGTTGAAGAAGATGCCATTGACGATGCCCTCGACCGCCTGGTCGATCGGCGCGTCGTCGAAAACGATGTTGGCCGCCTTGCCGCCCAGCTCGAGCGTCATTTTTTTGTCCGTGCCGGCGAGCGACCGCATGATGATTTTGCCCACCTCGGTCGAGCCGGTGAACGCCACCTTCGCGGCGATCGGATGGCCCATCACCGCCGCGCCGGTGTCGCCGAAGCCGGTGACGATGTTGACGACGCCGGCGGGCAGGCCGGCGTCCGAGAAAATCTCGGCGAGTTTCAGGGCCGTGATGCTCGTCGTCTCGGCGGGCTTGATAACAATGCAATTGCCCATCGCCAGTGCCGGGGCAAGTTTCCACGCGAGCATGAGCAGCGGAAAATTCCACGGGATAACCTGACCCACGACGCCGAGCGGCGCGACCTTGCGGCCGGGGGCGACGTAGTCGAGCTTGTCGGCCCAACCAGCGTGGTAGAAGAAATGCGCGGCGGCCATCGGCACGTCGAAGTCGCGGGACTCCTTGATGGCCTTGCCCCCGTCCATCGTCTCGGCGACGGCGAATTCGCGGGCGCGATCCTGCAGCAGGCGGGCGATGCGGAAAATGTATTTGGCGCGCTCGCGGCCGGGCATCCTGCCCCAGACGTTGTCGTAGGCTTTCTTCGCGGCCTGGTAGGCCGCATCCACGTCGGCGGCATTGGCCTGAGCAATCTCGGCCAGTTTCGTCTCGTTGGCCGGGTTGATGGAATCAAAATACCTGCCGGAGGACGGCGCCACGAATTTGCCCCCGATGAAGAGATCGTAGCGTGGCTTGAGCTTTGGGTCGGCGGTCTCGGGCGCGGGATCGTATTCCCAGAGGTCGCCAAAGATCAGCTCGGGCGCCGGGCGGCCCGCGGAGCGCGCGGTCGGGCGGGTGGATTTTTTCGCAGTGAGGGTGGACATGGGAAACTCAGTAGCTCTCGGCAGCTTCGCTGAAATAATACGGGGCCTGGTAGGCACCGGTCTTCTCTTTCTCAATCTGGCGGAGCAGATCGTTGAGGAGCGAGGAGGCGCCGAAGCGGTAGCGGGTGTTGTTGAGCCACTCGTCGCCGAGGGTCTCCTTGACGGCGATGAGGAACTGGAGCGCCTGTTTGGCGGTGCGGATGCCGCCGGCGGGTTTCATCGCGATCGGCGTGCCGGTATCGAGGTAGAAATCGCGGATGGCCTCGAGCATCACCTGGTTGTTGCCGAGCGTGGCGTTGAGGGTGGTCTTGCCGGTGCTGGTCTTGATGAAGTCGTTCGGCCGCAACACGCGCATGGCGAGGAAGGAGGCGGCGCGGATGTTGTCGTAGGTCTCCAGTTCGCTGACCTCGAGGATGACTTTCAGCGTGGCCGGCCCGCAGGCTTGCAGCACGGCGGCGATCTCGTCTTGCACCAGCTGGAATTCCCCCGCGAGAAATGCGCCGCGATTGATGACCATGTCGATCTCGTCGGCGCCGTCGGCCACGGCGGACTTCACCTCGGCGAGCCGGGTCTGGAGCGGAGCCTGGCCGGAGGGAAAGGCCGTCGCCACCGAGGCGATGCGGACGGCGGTGTCCTCCCCCAGCGCGCGACGGGCGTGTTTCACCATGGCGGGATAGACACACACGGCGGCAACCGTCGGGATGTCTGGGTTGTCGTGCGTGCTGAGGGCCTTTTGGCAGAGCGACTCGACCTTGCCGGGCGTGTCCTTGCCTTCGAGTGTGGTGAGGTCGACCATCGAGACGGCGAGTTTCAATCCGAACAGCTTGGAGCCCTTCTTGATGCTGCGGGTCGTGTATTTGGCGACGCGCTCCTCGACCCCGACGTAATCGACCGAACCGATCTCATTGAACAAACGCCGGAAACCGGCATGCGCTGTGCCTGTCATGGTTTGCTCAATATTCGGCCTTTGGCTCCTGAAAACAACGTCAAATTCGGTCGGGCTTGCCAGTGCCGGTCCGTGGGATAGTCTGCCCTCATGAGCGATTCCCCCCGCCCCACCGAACCATCAGGCGAGCTGGTTATCCGCACCATCGCGATGCCCGCCGATACCAACGCCAATGGCGACATCTTCGGCGGCTGGCTCATGTCGCAGATGGACTTGGGCGCGGCCATTGTGGCCAAGAATCTTTCGCGCAGCCGCGTGACCACGGTCGCGGTCGACGGCATGGTGTTCCTGAACCCCGTCTTTGTCGGCGACATCGTCAACTGCCACGCCAAGCTGCTGAAGGTCGGCCGCACTTCGATGAAGATCGATGTCGAGGCCTGGGTGCAGCGCGGCAAGGACGGCACGCTGCTGCGCGTGACCGAGGGCGTCTTCACCTATGTCGCCATCGACGACGACGGCCGGCCCCACCCCGTGCATCGCACCTAGTTTTGGCAGTTGGTGCAGTCCGCACTGTGCGTCCTAAATATTGTGCCGCTGTCATGCCCCGCGGATTGACGCGGGGCGGGCACCGGCCCACTTTGCCCGGCTGTGTCCAAGATTTCCGCCCATCCCGATGCCGCGCGCGGTGCGCTCGCCGCCACCTCCGGTTTTCTGATCTGGGGTGTCGTGCCCGTTTATTGGAAGCAGATGCAGGGCGTGTCTGCCTTTGAGTTGATCTCCCACCGGATTGCGTGGTCCCTGATCTACCTGCTTGCCGTGCTGTGGTGGCAGAAAAACCTGCGCGCCCTCCGGCCGGCCTTCACCGAGCCGCGGACCTTCGGGTTGATGCTACTGAGCAGTGTGCTGCTGGCGATCAACTGGACGGTCTACATCTGGGCCGTGAATTCCGGCCACGTCATCGAATCGAGCCTCGGCTACTTTCTGGTGCCGTTGGTCAACGTGGCGCTCGGCTCGGTCCTATTACACGAGCGCCTGCGCCACTTGCAATGGATTGCGATCGGTTTCGCGGCGGCCGGGGTCGGCGTGCTGCTGACCCGCGCCGGGCATGTGCCGTGGATCGCCATCACGCTGGCCGTGACCTGGGCGGGTTACGGCCTGTTGAAAAAACGCTCCACCCTCGGATCCATGGCGGGCCTGACGGTGGAAACCATCCTGCTTTTCCCCCTGGCCGCCGGGCTGCTCCTGTGGTGGCACCACACCGGTGAGGGCGCGCTCGGCCGCGTCGACCTGCGGCTGCACCTCTATCTCCTCAGCGTCGGTGTGGTCACCGCCATCCCCCTGCTGCTGTTCGCCTATGGCGCCCAGCGCATCCGCCTGGCGACTTTGGGCCTGCTGCAATATCTCGCCCCCTCCGTGCAGTTCCTGATCGGCTACCTCGTCTACCGGGAACCGTTCGATGCCACGCGCCTCCAGGCCTTCAGCCTGATCTGGTGCGGGCTCGCCCTCTACAGCGCCGATGCGTTCTGGACCCAGCGGCGACTGTTGCTCAGGTCGGTCGGCGCGGACTGAACGTGGGGGTGCAGTTAATTCAGTGAATCACCTCTAGGAGCGAGCTTGCTCGCGACTCGGGAGCTAAAACTTCGCGAGCAAGCTCGCTCCCACAATTTTCATTGCATCTTTTCGGCGAGGGAAGCCTTGCGCCGGGATTGGCGGCCGCTTCACTGGCGGGCCTACCCTCATGAAAAGACTGCTCTGCTGCCTTGCGCCCGCACTTGCCGGGATTGTCTCGCTCGCGATCGCCCAGACAACCGCTCCTTTGCCGGGCGACCGGCCCGGACAAACACCGGCCGGCCAGCCGGCCGGAACGGTGCAGACCCCGGCCGCTCTGACAACACCCGCCGCCGCCGTCGTGGTCCCAACCGAACCCGTCGACGCCTCGGCGCCCATTGCGAAGACCGGCAACGCGCGTTTCTTCGAGTTGCACGAACAATTCCTGACCCGGGGGAAGAGCGGCCCGATGGGCGTGCTGTTCCTCGGCGATTCCATCACCGAGGGCTGGGGCAAGGCCCCGCACATCTTCGAACACTACTTCGGCAAATACCAACCCGCCAACTTCGGCATCAGCGGCGACCAGACGCACCACGTGATCTGGCGCATGGAGAACGGCGAGTTCGAGGGCATCAGCCCCAAGGTGGTCGTCCTCATGATCGGCACCAACAACACCGGCCAGCATACCGGCGAACAGATCGCCGACGCCGTCAAAAAGATCATCGACCTGACCAAGGCGAAGATTCCCGGGGTGAAAGTGCTGCTGCTGGCCATCCTGCCGCGCGACGCCCGCCGCACCACCGACGGCCTGATCACCGAGGCCGCCAGCGCGGACGCCGCCAAACGCGTGGCCGCCAACGACCGCGCCAACGCCCTGCTCGCCAAGCTCGACGACGGCATAAAGGTGCGCTTCCTCAACACCAACGCCGTCTTCCTCGGCCGGGACGGAAGAATCCCATGGACCATCATGCCCGACCAGCTGCACCCGACCGCCGCTGGCTACCAGCTCTGGGCCGAGGCCATCGAGAAGCCGCTGGCCGAGATGATGAAGTGACGGTGGAGCGGCTGGCCCTCAAGCTGCGGAGGGCGCGCTGAAGACAACGCGCCATACGGTCACTTCTTGAATTCGATCAGCTCCATCTCAAACACGAGCGTGGCGTTGCGCTTGATGGCCGGCGGCTTGCCGCGAGCACCGTAGGCCATTTCCGGCGGCACGATCAGCAGCCACTTCTCGCCCTTGTGCATTTTTTGCAGGGCCTCCTCCCAGCCTTCGATCAGCCCGCCACGGGCGAGCCGCACCCGGAGCGGATGCTCCGCATCGGGTGATTGGTCGAAAACGGTTCCGTCCAACAGCATGCCCTTGTAGAGCACCGCGACCTCCATGCCCTTTTCGGGCCTCGGTCCGCTGGTCTCGCCGGGTTGGAGCACGATGTAGCGGAGCCCGGTATAGGTGCGCTTGGTCTCGGGCCATTTCTTTTCGACGATCTCGACGTCCTCCATCGGTAGTTTTTCGCGCTGAGCGTGCAACGGGATGGTGTCCAGTCCCACGAGGGTTAGCAAAAACAAGGCGATACGGCGGAGGGTGGAGGGGCTCACGGTTTTTTTGAAGGGGGAATGACGCGGAAAATAAGCCCCGGTTCCTTGGCGGTCGAGGATTGTTCGACGGGGGTGGGTGTCTTCTCGGTCTTGACCGTCGGCAAGGTTTCGGTGGGTGGGGTTTTTGGCCCCGACGACTGAGATGCAACCGCCGGGGCGGGACGTGAAGCCCCTCCCACCCCGGCCTCTGTCTTCACGGTGGACAGGCGGGCCGGAACCGACGCAAAGCCGCGTTCGAGCAGTTCGATGACCTTCAAGTCTCTGGTCTTTGAATCCGGACTGCCCATTACGACCACAATCAGGCCTCGTCCGCCGCGTTCGGCGGAGGCTGCCAGACAGTAGCCGGCGCCATTGGTGAAGCCGGTTTTGAGTCCATTCACTCCCGCCACCTTGCCAAGCAGGTGGTTGTGGTTGTCCATCTTCACCGGGCCGTTCGGCCGTTTGGTGCCGAAGGGACGCGAGCTGACGGCCGTGTATTTCGTGGCGTCGGTTTCGCGCAACAGATAGCGGCTGAGGATGGCGTAGTCGCGCGGCGTGGTCAGGTCACCCTCGGCGGCGCGCCGGTTGGCCGGCGGCAAGCCGTGGGGCGTGCGGAACGTGGTGTGCGCAAGGCCGAGAGCGCGGGCCTTGGCGTTCATCAGCTCGGCAAAGGCGGCGGAGGTGCCGGCGGCCGTGCGCGCAAGGGCATGAGCGGCGTCGTTGGCGGACTGGATCATCATGGCATAGATGAGTTCCTCGACTGGAAAAGTCTCGCCCTGTTTCAGCCACACCTGAGTGCCGCCGATCCTGGAGTCCTCCGCCGTCACCGTGACCGGCGTCTCGAGCGTCAGCGCGCCACTGGCCAGCTGGTCATGCAGGACTGCAAACGTCATTAATTTCGTCATGCTCGCCGGCGGCAAAACGATATCAGCCTGGTCTTCGAACAAGACCTGGCCGGTTTGGGCGTCGGTCACGATAGCCCCGAGGTAGGCCGGGCGGACCTCCTTGGCCAACGCGGGACGAACCGCGGCAACAAGCGCCAGAACCACGAGGAGAAAAGAGGAGCTAATCAGTTTCATGTATCGGAAGGCGCCAAGGCAGCGGGCGCGGCAGAGGCGTGCAACCAAATTTCCGTCCGGCCCGGCCGGGCCGGACAGCCTGATGCTGTTGCCTGAAATCAAACTGCTGCTTTGACCGCCGGATGCGTCGCCAGCCGGCCAAACGCCTGGCGCAGGAGCGTCTTGCCGGGTTCCATGCGGTGCCAAGGAGACGCGCCCGAGGGATGGGGCAGCGGGATACAGTCCATGGCGTGACCGCGGTAAGCGATCGTCAGTTTTTTCCCAATGATGTCGTTTAACGGCGCAGGGGGCAGGAATTGCGAGATCGCCAGTTTGCCCACCGGCAGCAAGAGCTGCGGCCGCAGCAACGCGATCTCGGCGGCCAGCCAGCGTGAGCAGTTCGCGATCTCGTCCTCGCCCGGCACGCGGTCGCCGCCCGTTTCCTTTTTGCCCGGGAAACAGCGGCACACTGCGGCGAAATAGACGCGTTCGCGAGTCTCGTCCTCGGTCCAACCCAACGCTTCGTTGAACCACTTAAAAAGCGTCTTGCCGGCGGTCCAGGCGAAAGGGCGACCCAGTTTCGGCTCCTTGTCACCCGGGGCCTGGCCGACGAGCAGGATACGACTTGCCACGGGCCGACCGACGACCACAGGCCGGTGCATCTGGGGGCAAAGCGAGCATGCTTCGAGCTGGGCGAGGTGCTTCTTCACAGCGGCGACGGAGGGCGACATGCGCGAGGAGGTTGTCCCGCCGCGTTGGGATGGAAACAGGAAAATAAAAAGGCGGAGCCACAAAGGGCTCCGCCTCGAAAGTTCAGTTCGCGGGTGCGAACGGAGGATTAGTAGCGACCGCCGCCACCACCACCACCGCCGCCGTAGCCGCCGCGGCCACCGCCGCCGCCGCCGCCGTAGCCGCCGCGACCACCACGGCCGCCGCCACCACCGCCGTAACCGCCGCGACCGCCGCCGCCGCCGAAGCCGCCACCCGGGCGCTCTTCCTTGGGACGGGCCTCATTGACCTGCAGGGCGCGACCGCCGAGCTCGACGCCATTGGTCTTCTCGATGGCCATCTTGGCCTCATCGGCAGTGCCCATGGTGACGAACGCAAAACCGCGGGGGCGGCCGGTCATTTTGTCCATGGCGACATAGGTGTCGGTCACGGAGCCGAATTGCTCAAAGTGCGAACGGAGTTCGCCCTCGGTGGTGTTGAACGATAGATTTCCAACGTATAGTTTGGAATTACTCATGTGATAAATCGTAGATCCTTCGCCATCTGCCAGTCCGTTCCCACCGTGGGTTTCGAAATCATCACTTGAGCGAATGCCCAGCCAACGACTCACCAGATCCTGTCATCAAAACGCTATCTCTAACGAGGGGCGTAAGGACGCTCAGCCGCCGCCACAACGCAAGGGTATTTTTTTTG
>JANNDM010000180.1:0-5134 GCA_031387725.1 Verrucomicrobiota bacterium
TCCTGCTCGCGATCCTGCTGGCCGCCGCTGGCACTCTCAGTTTGCACACCTATGGCTCACTCGCGCATCCCGCGGCCGTGCTCGTGTGGAAGGCGTCCACCCTGCGCAGCATTCCGACGGAGGCCGACACGACGCAGAAGATGACGCCGCTCTCCGCCGGATCGCTCGCCGTCGCCGAGAAAACTTTCCTCGGCTGGACCAAACTCGGCTTCGCCGGCGGCCAGGGCGGCTGGGTCCGCACCGAGGATCTGATCCGGCTTTACCGCTGAATCAGCCTGAGGGTTTGGGCTCAACGGGTCTGGAACCACTTCGACTCCGGCTGCACGCTGCGCCCGGCTTCGATCTGCGCGAAAATATCCGGCACCGTCGTGGCCACGCGGAACAGGCCCATGTTCGACGGCTTGAAGAACTTCTCCGCCAGCATCTTTTCAAACAGTTTGATCAGATCATCGTAGAAACCGTCCTGGTTGAGAAACACACAGGGCTTCTTCACCACGTCGAGCTGACGGAGCGTAAGGATTTCCATGATCTCCTCGAGGGTGCCGAAGCCGCCCGGCAGCGCCACGAAGGCGTCGGCCCGCGCCTCCATGAGGAGCTTGCGCTCGCGCATCGTCACGACGGTGACCAACTCGTCGGCTTCGTCATAGGCCAGTTCGCGCGCCTTCATGAACGCGGGGATCACGCCGATCACGCGGCCGCCCTGGGCCTTCACGGCGCGAGCCACCGCGCCCATCAGGCCGGTCTTGCCGCCGCCATAGACCAGCCCCCAGCCGCGGGTGACCAGTTCCCGGCCCAGCTCCCCGGCTGCGACCGAGTATTTCTGGTCCAACCGGTCGCTGGAGGAGCAGTAGACGCAAAGAAGTTTCATGCCTAAAACCACGAATGGACACGAAGGGACACGAATTCAATGCCAGCTTCCGACGAACTTTCGGGTGGTTCCAAGTCCATTCGTGTCTATACGTGTTCATTGGTGGTTACTGATCCCAAAGTCCCGTATCGCGGCCGGCTGGCGCCGTCGCCCACCGGCTTCCTCCATCTCGGGCACGCCCGGACCTTCTGGACGGCGCAGGAACGGGCCCGCGCCGCCAGCGGGACGCTCCGATTGCGCGACGACGACCTCGACACCGCCCGTTGCCGGCCGGAATTTGTCCCGGCGATGCTCGAGGACCTGCGTTGGTTCGGCCTGCACTGGGAGGAGCCGGTGGTGGCACAAAGCGAGCGCGGCCCGCTTTACCGCGCGGCCTTCGACCGGCTGCGCGAGGCGGGGGCCATCTATGCCTGCAGCTGTTCCCGCAAGGACGTGCTCGCCGCGGCCGGGGCCCCGCACGAGGCGGCCGACGAACCGCTCTACCCCGGGACTTGCCGGTCGGAGAATCTGCCGGTGACGGAGCGTGAGCGCCGCGCCACTTGGCCGCGGGAAAGTTCTTCGTGGCGGTTCCGGGTGCCCGACGGTGCACCGGTGGAGTTTCACGACGAGCGCTTCGGCGCCCAACGGACCATCGCCGGCCGCGAGATCGGCGATTTCCTCGTGTGGCGCAAGGACGGCGGGCCGAGCTACCAGCTCGCCTGCGTGGTCGATGACGCCGAGATGGGCATCACCGAGGTCGTGCGCGGCGCCGACCTGTTGTTGTCCACGTTCCGGCAGTTGCTGCTCTATCATGCCCTCGGGCTGCCGCCGCCCTCATTCTACCACTGTCCGCTCGTCACCGATGACCAAGGCGTTCGTCTCGCCAAACGCCACGACGCCTTGGCGCTGCGCACCCTGCGCGAGCAAGGCCGCACCCCCGATCAACTGCGGGCCGAGTGGAAACCGGCCGGACTTGTTTGATTTGCCGTCCTGATCACCTGCGCACTGATTCCCCTCCGCTTGGCCACCTACGTCTACGAAACCATCCCGAGGCAACCGAGCGAAGCGCCGCAGCGTTTCGAGGTGGTCCAAAGCATGAAGGACGCTCCGCTCGAACGGCATCCCGACACCGGCGAACCGGTGCGGCGCGTCATCACGGGTGGATACGGCCTGATGGGCGTCGGAGAGAAAACTCCGGCCACCACCCCCGCCGCACCTTGTGCCCCGGGATGCGCCTGCCACAGTGGCCCGCACATCCCGACAGTGTAATTTGTGGGAGCGACCTCGGTCGCGACAGTCGCGTGCAAGCACGCTCCCACAGGCTCGGAATTCAGGTATTCGAAAATCGAGAATCCCAGATCGAAAATCTTACAGCTCGGTGTATTTGTCGGAGCGGCCGCGGGATTTCTCCACCGGATATTTTTTGGCGTTGGCTTTCATCTTGGCCTCGATGGCGGCGGCGAGATCGATGCCGCACATGTTGGCGAATTCGAGCGCGTAGATCACCACGTCAGCGATCTCGGCTTCGATGGCGGGGCGTTTCTTCGGATCACGGGCGACCTCCAGCGAGGCCTTGGATTCCGTCCAGAGAAAATGCTCCATCAGCTCGCCTGACTCGGCGGCGAGCGCCATGCTAAGGTTTTTGGGCGAATGGAACTGCTCCCAGTCGCGCTCGCGCACGAAAGCCAACACCCGGCCACGCAGCTCCGCCACCGTCGTCTTTGCATCGGTTATCGGTTTCATGGGCATGGGCCTACCGGCCCGGCGCTCCCCGCGCAAGTTTTTGCATTTTTCTGGAACAATCCGGCCCCAGCGGGGTTCATAGAAGGACAGGCTCTGACCTAGCCTGACCCAAAAACACCATGACCTACTTCCCGCACCATCCCGTCCCGCGCTCCGCCCACCCGGCGGCCAAGGCGTTGGCGGCCGTGCGGCAGAACATCAATCGCGACATCCTGTGGGGCCAGCCCGTCTTCAAGGCGCCCGTGCTGCCCAACCCCAGGCACGTGTTTGATCCTTTGCCGTTCACGGCCGCGCGCGTCACGCGGCGCACACCGTCAGCCTGAGCGCCCGCTTGCCTCGTGGGAGGGGCTTTATGCCCCGACTTGGGCCGCTGGTCATTTATTTGTCGCGGCGTAAAGCCGCTACCCACCCGGCTCACTTCTCCGGCACCAGCCAGTCGCAAATGACTCTGGCTCCGGCGTCAACCCGCAGGTGTTCGCGTAACACCGGCAGGAGCGCCCGGATTTCCCGGTCGATCTGCCACGGCGGATTCAGGATCAACAGGCCGCATCCCTTCATCCGCAACAGCGAGGCTTCGCCGGCAATGTTCAGCTCGGCAAACAGCGTGGGCGTGGCCAGCTCCAGCAACGCCTGATGGAACGCGTCCGTCCGCGCCCGCTCCGTGATCGGATACCACACGGCGATCACCGCCCCCGGCAGGCGCCGCATGGCGTCGCGCAGCCCGCGGGCAATGTCGGCAAATTCCTTCTTCGTCTCAAAGGGTGGGTCGATGAGCACCAGGGCCCGCTTCTCCGGCGGGGGCAGCAGGGCTTTCAATCCGTGGTAGCCGTCAATGGCCTGTACTGTCACGCGCGACTCGCGGGCAAATTCAAAGTCCAGCGCCTCGGCGTCGTCCGGCCGCAGCTCGCACAGCGCCAGGCGGTCCTGCGGCCGCAGCAGCAGCTTCGCGATCCACGGCGAGCCGGGATAATATTTCAAGTCATCGCCCGTGGCGCCATTCCGGTCGTTGAACCGCCGCACGAGCGCGAGATAGTCATTGAGAGGGATTGGCAAATCGGCCGCGCCCCACAGCCGGCCGATGCCCGTCGGGTGTTCGGGTTCGCGGGATTTGCCATCGGGCAGCACCGAGGGCACCGAGAGATCGTAGCCGCCCCGGCCGGCGTGGGTGTCGAGGTAGAGAAAGGCCTTCTCCTTGCGCTGCATCGCGCGGATCAGCAGCAATAACAACGCGTGCTTGAACACGTCGGCGTAGTTGCCCGCGTGATAATGGTGGCGGTAGTTCATCCTACCGGCACTTTCACCACGGTTTTGCGCACCAAGCCGGACCCCCGCCAGTGCAACGACGGCATGTGGCCGTCCTCCGGGAAGAAGACCGCGGCGTCGCCCGTGCGCAGGCGCAGCACCGCCGCCGTTGCCGGGTCGGCGTATTTGATCAGGTCGCGCCCGGGGTCGTAGTCCATGGTCACCGTCAGCCGCGCGACGGGTTCCACCTCCATCAGCTCCTCGCCGGCGACGATCACCTGCACGTCGATGTGGTTGCGATGCGACTCGAAAAAACCCTCGGGCCGCGCTTTGGGCGGATAAGCCTGCTCCAGCGCGAAGGCGCCGTCGGTCAGCTCGACTCGTTCCGTGACGCCGGTGGCGATCCCGCCGATCCGCTTGGCGACAGCCGACCCCGGTCGTAGCGCTTCCGCCACATAGACGAACGCCGCGGCAAACCGCGGATCGTGTCGCAACTGACCGCGCACCGTGGAGAAGGGGCCGAAAATCGCCATGCGGGCAGGATTGCCCGGCGCGCGGCCCCGGCAAGGTCTAAGTCCAAAGGGGTGGAGCGACTTGACCCCAAGGCGCTCGCCTGGCCTGAAAGCGCGTTGGGGTCAACGCGCTCCACCTCCCTAGCGCAGCAGACTCTCCGCCACGCCGACCAGGGAGAGAAACTCCGAGCGATAGCCGCCGGCGTCGCTGCCGATCCCGGTCCGACCCCACTCCGTCACGTTGGCCAACGTGAGCTGTCCCTTGTGCGGCGAATCACGCAGCGCCATGCCGAAGCCCGCGACGGCGGCGGCGAACTTGAAGTCCGGGCTGGCGTCCGCAAAGCGCGCGCCCGTGTCCATCAGCGGAAACTCCAGCTTGCTGCTCACGTCGCCCGCCGGCTCCTTGTAGCGAATTTTCACCGTCAGCATTTCCGCCCGGTTGATCAGCACGGGCCCCGCCGGCCGCTGATACTTCAACGCGTCCACCCCGCCGCCTGATTCCGGCAGCTCCCCTCCGACCGGCACGACCTCGTAGAGCGCCGTGACCGTGTGCCCGGCGCCGATGTCGCCCGCGTCCACCTTGTCGTTATTGAAATCCTCCTTCGCGAGCAGCCGGTTCTCATAACCGATGAGCCGGTAGGCCGCCACCTCCAGCGGATTGAACTCCACCTGGATCTTCACGTCCTTGGCGATGGTCACGAGGGTGCCACCGGCCTGCTCGACGAGGGTCTTCTTCGCCTCGGCGAGCGAGTCGATGTAGGCGTAGTTGCCGTTGCCCTTGTCGGCGAGC
>JANNDM010000067.1:0-38927 GCA_031387725.1 Verrucomicrobiota bacterium
GTCTTTGACGCCGTCGGGCCAGTCGAGCCCGTCGAGGTCTTCCAACAAGCGTTCAGCATACAGTGGAATCTTCAGCATCCACTGTTTCATCATCCGTCGTTCGACCGGGTCGCCGGTCTCGACGTCTTTGCCGTCTTTGACTTCTTCGTTGGCCAGAACCGTGCCCATGGCTGGACACCAGTTGACGGCAACCTCGGCGAGGTAGGAGAGGTCCTTCTTGTGGAGCTGCAAGAAGATCCACTGGGTCCATTTGTAGTAGTCGATCGACGAGGTGTCGATTTCACGATCCCAGTCGTAACTGAACCCCAGCCGTTTGATCTGCTTTCGGAAGTTGTCGGTGTTGCGCTTGGTAATGACCTGCGGGTGGAGGTTCTCGCGCACCGCGGCGCGCTCGGCAGGCAGGCCGAAGGCGTCCCAACCCATGGGGTGCAAGACGTGAAAGCCCTGCATGCGTTTCAGCCGCGCGACGACGTCGGTGGCGGTGTAGCCCTCGGGGTGACCGATATGCAGCCCGGACCCGGATGGGTAGGGGAACATATCCAACACATAGTATTTCGGCTTGGGGGAGCCAGTCTCCGCCTTAAATGCCTTGGTCTTCTCCCAGAAAGATTGCCAATGAGGCTCTATTTGGAGAAAGTCGTAGTCTTTGCAGTTGGTAGCCATCGATTCTTAAAACCCGCCACATTGAGACATTCCCCTCCACCGTCAATCACCGGCCGTATTGCTGCGGTAACGCTCCTCGCGCTTGCTCTGGTGGGTGGGGCTGACGCCACCATGAGTCGCGCCTTCAACCGATTGTTGGACGCGGTGGTGCGGATTGATGTCCGAGAAATTCAGTTTAACGACGGCGCCAAACGCATCTCGGGTGGAGTCGGCTCGGGAGTCATTATTTCCAGCGATGGACTGGTGCTCACTAACGCCCATGTTGTCAGCCCACAGGCGGTGGAGATTTCCATCACGCTGGCCAGCCTCGAGCGGGTCAACGCCAGACTGGTGGGCTGGGATCACTGGACCGACCTGGCGCTGCTGCGCATCGACCTCGATGCAGTCAAGCGCCGCAACCTATCCTTCGCCGCCGCAGATTTCGGTGACTCGGACGATCTCTTCGTTGGTCAGACTGTCTTCGCGGTCGGCACGCCGCACGGTCTGACCCGCACCGTCACACGTGGCATCATTTCCAACAACGACCGCTACTTTGAGGACAGCCGCGGGGTGAACGGATACGAGACCGGGGCCTTTAACACCTGGCTCCAGACTGACGCGGCAATTAATCCCGGCAATAGCGGCGGCCCTCTCGTCACCGAGGACGGCAAGGTTGTCGGCATCAATTCGCGCGGTTACATCGGAGCGGACAACCTCGGCTTTGCCATCCCCGCGAAGGTCGCCCGCACGGTGGCCGCAACTTTGGTAAAGAGTGGCAATGTCACGCGCAGTTACGCCGGCATCGGCTTTCGTGAACTGCAGGATCTTGAACGCTTTTATGCGCTTAATGCCAAGACCGGCGTGCTGGTCGCAAATGTGGACGTGGGTTCACCCGCAGCGAAGGCCGGGCTGCGCGCCGGCGATGTGGTGCTCACCCTCAACGGCAGCAAGGTGGACGGGCGTTTCCCCGAGCAGCTGCCACCGATCCAACAGTCCATCGCGAGATTGCCCGTGGGCTCGGCGGTCAGGCTGGGGGTCAAGCGGGGCGACCAGGTTGTGGAGCTCAGCGCTGTCACCGAAAAACTCGAGAGCCGGGTGGGCGAGGAATGGGCCTTTGAAAAATGGGGCCTCACTGTCCGCAAAGTCTCGCGCGCCTACGCCCGGGAAAACCAACTGCCCGACGAGACCGGCGTCGTGGTGCTCGGTGTGCTGCCGGGCTATCCCGCCTCCGAGGCCGGCCTGGCCCGGGGCGACATCATCACCAAGTTCGGCAGCAAGACCATTGGGGAGCTTGCCGAGTTGAAGGCACTGTATGCGGTTTACGAGGCCAAGCCCGAGCCGCAACTGGTCGAGGCCCAGCGCAGCCGCCGCATCTCCCTCTACGTGATCAAGCCATGAGATTCCTTCGGCCCAGTCTACTTCCACTCGGGATGGCAACGCTGCTCGCTTCGGCGGCGGTCCCCATGTCGGAGTTGTTCAACGAGCGGCTAAAGTCAGTCGTGGCCGTGGAATTTATTGTGCAAGCCGAAACCGAGCGCCAGCCGGTTACGGTTCTGGGCACGGTGATAGATGACAAGGGAACAGTCATCCTGCCCGGGGCGGCCATCGGTCCTGGCGTCGCCCCCAGTCAGCTCAGGGATTTCAAGGTTTACCGACCGGGCAGGAGTGAATCAGCACCGGCGACTTATCTCGGTCAGGATGCGTTCACGGGCTGGCATTTTGTGCGAGTAGGGCAAAAATATATCGCCGGCTTGGTGCCGGTCACAAACTGGCCCGCCATTAAGTCCGACCCGGCATTGAGTGACGAACTATGGGGGATTGGTATGCGCAACAAGGACGAGGATTTTCAGCCGTATTTCCTGAGCTCACGGGTGGCAGTGCTGATGAAACTGCCACAAAAAACCGCAATTCTTGGGAGTGATGTCGCCGGTCCCGGCCTGCCGGTGTTCAACTCTGCCGGTGAACTCGTGGGCCTCGCCCAGACCTCTTTCGGGCAGAATTTCCTGATTTTCTCCCGCAACCAGCGGGGCAATCCAGTCGTGCTGGTGAATGTTGAGGAAAGCAGTGTCGTGCTGCTGGCCAGCGAGGTGCTGCCGTATCTGGGACGAATTCCCCAGTCGATCACCGGTAGGCCGATTGCGTGGTTCGGCGCCTATGGCTTGCAGCCGATGGATCCCGAAGTGGCCAAGTTGCTCAAACTGGAGAACCAGTCCGGCGTGGTGATCAGCGACATCATGAAGTCAAGTCCGGCGGATCTGGCCGGCCTGCAGGAGCGAGACATCATCTTGGCCGTCGACGGCCAGCCGTTGCCGCGGCTCAAACCGGATCGCATTGTGGTGGGTTATTTCGGCCAGGAAATCATGCGCCATCGGCCGGGCGACAAGCTGACCCTCTCGGTGCTCCGGGGCACCACGCAGGTTGAGCACACGGTCGAACTCGGGAACGAGCCCAAACTGGTCCGGGAAGCCGACCGGCTCTATTTTGACCGCTTGGGTTTCACGGCGCGGGAATTTCTCTATAACGATGGCATCATGCACCGCGCCACTCCCGGCACCACTGCAGGAGTGATGGTGCATTTCGTCAAACCGGGCAGCGCGGTGGCCACGGCCGGTTTGCGACCTGACGACTGGGTGCGGGAGGTCGATGGCGTCGAGATTAAGGCCTATGCTCAGGCGGTAGGGAAATTTAACGCCATCGAGGCCGACAAGGAGAGAGTGGAATTCGTGTTGCTCGTGAGCCGCGCCGGCGAGACACAGGTGCTGCGGGTTAAACTCAATTGACACATGTTCACCGGAATCATCGAGGAAACTGGCCGGGTGGTGGGCTTTGTCCCCGGAGCAGAAGCCTGGCAGCTGCAGGTTGCCACCCAACTTCTGCTCGCCGACGTGAAGTTGGGCGACAGCGTTGCGGTCAATGGCTGCTGCCTGACCGTGACAAGATTTGACCGCGACCACTTGTGGTTCGATGTGCTCGAGGAAACGCGGCGGCTGACAAATTTCGCCCAACTTGCCTCGGGGGCCTTGGTGAATTTGGAACGCAGTCTGCGGGTGGACAGCCGTCTGGCCGGACATTTTGTGTCGGGCCACATCGACTCACCAGGCCGGATCGTGGTCTTTGAGGCGCGGGGCAAGGATTATTATTTGCGCGTGCAAATCCCGCGCAACTTTACCCGCTATCTGGTTTATAAGGGCTGTGTGGCCATTGACGGAGTTTCGCTCACCGTCGCGGAAGCGTCGGGCGATGTTTTTGCCGTCTGGCTTATTCCGCACACGCTCGCCGGCACAAACATCCGGAGCAGAAAGACCGGGGATCTGGTCAACCTGGAGTTCGACCTTTTGGCCAAGTATGTTGAAAAAATCAGCACTTCTCCTTCCGCCTGACTTCGATGTCCACCCGGGCCCAACTACTCGCACTTAATGATGAGCTCCGCCGCCTGAAGGCTGGAGGGCAGCGCGGGGTAGCTGTGACCGCGGAGGGTATGGCCCAATTGCGCGCGGCCGTTGCCCTGGCCCAGTCGGAATGCACCAACGAGCCTGCGCCGCAATTGGTGCCCGCAGTTACCATGAGCCCGGGAAAATCGCCGTCAGTGGACCACCCATCCAAACCGATCAGGGTGGCGCTGCCCGCGATGACCGAACTCAAGCTACCCGAGGGCGACAAGCAGACACGCTGGAATTTTCTACGCGATTTGGTGGAGAATGATAGCGTGTGCCGCACCCGGGTCTTTCCCGGAAAGAGGGTCGTTTTTGGCGTCGGGAATCTCGATGCCACGATCATGTTTGTCGGTGAGGCGCCGGGCGGTGACGAGGAGGACCAAGGCGAGCCATTTGTCGGCCGTGCCGGGCAGTTGTTGAACCGCATGATCAAGACGATGGGACTGGAGCGCAGCCAGGTCTACATCGGCAATATTCTCAACTGGCGACCCGAGATGCCGCGTGATCCCGACGGATCGCAAACGGGCAATCGGCCACCGACGGCAGAAGAGATGGCCTATTGCCTGCCGTTCATCCGCGCCCAGATCGCGATCATCCAACCCCGGGTGCTGGTGGCACTCGGAAAAACTGCAGTCGACGGGCTGCTTGGGTCCGATCGGTTTAAATCCATGGGGGCGGCACGCGGCGCTTGGCACACGTATGCCGACACACCGCTGCGCGCCAGCTATCATCCCGCTTACTTATTACGCCAGGAAGGGCTCACCAGCGCGGGAGCCAAAAAGATCAAACGTGACGCCTGGGAGGATCTGCTGGCCGTGATGGAGCGCGTGGGAATGCCAATTTCGGAGAAGCAGCGGAATTATTTCCGCTAGCACAGGCTGCTTGTGCCTTCAGCGGATATTGCCGTAGGTATTAACAATTATTTCCTGTCCGGAAGAGGCCCGGCCGTAGATCCGAAAGGCGGCATTGGCTGGGTGCGCGGTGTCCGCTGGCTTGAGCTGCACGCGATAATGCCGGCCCGCCTCGATCGTCTCGAGGCGGGCGGCGAATTCACCGTTCGATGATTGCACCCGGGAGAGGGCGATTACCAGCTCGGGAATAACCACCAGATCGACAGACTTTTCTGTGGCGGGCTCATGTATTTTCCAAGCCACGCTCGCTGGCGTGAGGGCAACCAGCTCCGGAACCTCGACGCGCAAAAACAGTCGCACGGGCTCATGATTTTCATCCGTCACAACTTTGATTCTGCGCTCATAGTGCCCTAGTCTGTCGCCGATCGTGAAATTGGTTCGGATTTCCCCCGATGCGCCAGGCGCGTAGACCTGCCGGTCGGCCATCGCATCTAGGCAATCACAGCTGCTCTCCACCTCGAGGATCCTAACCGGCTTGGGACTGGTATTGGTGAATGGGAAGATTGCTACCTGTGCAGTTTGGAACGGTGCGGTGGTAAACTCGAGTGTCCTTGCTTTCCATTCGAGCGCGAAGCTGGATGGTGGCATCCAACAAAACAGCGAGCAGAGCAGTAGGAAGCGAGGGAGCATGCCGGCGCGATGGTTGGACTGTTTATCCTCTCATTGAGATCTGCTTGAGTGCTTCGACCACCCGGATGAATTGGTTTCTAAAATCAGGGAGCGACGACTTGGCCGCTGCCAGATTATTGGCTTTGCAGGCCGTCTCGATCTCGTGGGCCATTCGGGCTAATAGTTCCGCGCCGAAATTCCCCGAACTGCCCTTCAGGGTGTGCGCGGCGCGCAGGGCCAGCGCCGCATCCTGCCGGCTGAGCGCGTCCTCCAGCAGCGCCAGTTGCTTGGGTGAGTCCACCAGGTAAATGGCAATGAGCTCCCGCAGAAAATCACTGCTACCATCTGGGCTCAGATCGCGCAGAGTCTGGATGGCGGCGGGGTTCAGGATCGGATTGTCAGGCATGGGCTCTGGCGGAATTAACAAGACATAAGCAGCTTATGGCAATAGCTTGTCGGCCGGGTAAGCCGGGCTTATGTTGCATCATTCAATCCGTATATGTTGATAATCTACTTGCACGACCCCCCGGTGCGCTATTTGGTAACGGCTTATGGCAAAATCTTTTGTTTTCTCCTCCGAGTCCGTCGGTGAAGGACATCCGGACAAAGTCGCGGATCTCATCTCCGACAGCGTGCTGGATGCCTGCTTGGCGCAGGACCGCAACAGCCGCGTGGCCTGCGAGACCATGGTCAAATCCAACATGGTGATCCTCGCCGGCGAGATCACCACCAAGGGCAAACTTAATTATGAGGCCATCGTGCGCGCGGCCATCCGCGAGATTGGCTACGTGAACCAAGACGATGTGTTTCACGCCGATTCGGTTTTCATCAACAACTACCTTACCGCGCAGTCGCCTGATATCGCCCAAGGGGTCGACGCGAAAAAGGCCAAAGGCAAGAAGACGGCGGAGCAGGGCGCCGGCGACCAGGGTCTGATGTTCGGCTACGCTTGCAATGAGACGCCCGAACTCATGCCCACGCCGGTCATGTTTGCCCACCGCCTCGGCCGGAAGCTGACGCAGATCCGCAAGAGCGGCAAAGTTGACTGGCTCCGCCCTGATGCGAAATCGCAGGTTTCCGTCCGTTACGAGAACGACCGTCCGGTGGCCGTGGAGAACGTGGTTATTTCCACCCAGCACACCGCCGATGTCTCCCACTCGGAAATTGAGCGTTACCTGATCGAGAATGTGATCAGGAAGGTCATCCCGGCCCGCATGCTGACCCGGAAGACCGAGTATCTCATCAATCCCACGGGGCGGTTCGTCATCGGCGGCCCGCAGGGCGATTCTGGCCTCACCGGCCGCAAGATCATCGTCGATACCTATGGCGGCTGGGGCCGCCACGGAGGCGGTGCTTTCTCCGGCAAGGATCCGTCCAAGGTCGACCGCTCGGCGGCCTACATGTGCCGCTGGGTCGCCAAGAACATTGTGGCTTCCGGGCTCGCCGACATTGCCGAGCTGCAGGTCGCCTACGCCATCGGTCATCCCGAGCCGGTCAGCGTCTACGTCGATACCATGGGCACCGGCAAGGTGCGCGATGAGAAGATTGCGAAGGCCGTCACCCGGGTCTTTGGCTTCAAGCCCGCCGAAATCATCCGCCAGCTCAACCTGCTGCGCCCCATCTACCGCCAGACCACCAATTACGGCCACTTCGGCAAGGCCGGCCTCCCCTGGGAACAGACGAACAAAGTCGCCGCTCTTCGCGCCGCCGTGAAATAACTTTTATCCCCTCATCATTATGGCTATCACCACCACAACTTCAGGCACTGCTTTCAAGGTCAAGGACATCACTTTGGCCGATTGGGGTCGCAAAGAGATCTCCATCGCTGAGCACGAGATGCCCGGCCTTCTTTCCGTCCGCGGGAAATTCGGCCCGTCCCAGCCCCTCAAGGGTGTCCGCATCACCGGCTCGCTCCACATGACGATCCAGACCGCGGTCCTCATCGAGACGCTCAAGGCACTCGGCGCCGACGTGCGCTGGTGTTCGTGCAACATTTTCTCCACGCAGGACCATGCCGCTGCGGCCATTGCGAAATCGGGCACTCCCGTCTTTGCCTGGAAGGGTGAGTCACTTGAGGAATATTGGGATCTCACGCTTGAGGCCGTGACATTCCCGGGTGGCAAGGGGCCGCAACTCGTCGTGGACGATGGCGGCGATGTCACCCTGCTCATCCACAAGGGTTGCGAGCTCGAAGAGGGCAGCGACTGGGTCAACACCCCGGCCGGTTCCCAGGAGGAGCAGGTCATCAAGAACATCCTCAAGCGCGTCCACAAGGAGGACCCCCTCAAGTGGACGACCATCGCCAAGGAATGGCGCGGCGTCTCCGAGGAGACTACCACCGGCGTGCACCGCCTCTACCAGATGCTCGAGAAGGGCAAGCTCCGCGTGCCCGCCATCAACGTCAACGACTCGGTTACCAAGTCCAAGTTCGACAATCTCTACGGCTGTCGCGAGTCGCTCGCCGACGGCCTGAAGCGCGCCACCGACGTCATGATCGCCGGTAAGGTCGCCTGCGTGTGCGGCTACGGTGACGTCGGCAAGGGCTCGGCGTTTTCTCTCAAAGGGTTCGGGGCCCGGGTGATCGTCACCGAGATCGACCCCATCAACGCCCTGCAGGCCGCGATGGAAGGCTTCGAGGTCAACACCATCGAGTCCACCCTTGGCACGGCGGACATCTATGTCACCACGACCGGCAACAAGGACATCATTACCCTTGAGCACATGCGCCGGATGAAGGACCAGGCCATTGTCTGCAACATCGGTCACTTCGACAACGAGATCCAGGTCGACAACCTCAACACGTCCGACGCGAAGCGCCTCAATATCAAGCCGCAATACGACATGTATACGTTCCCGCAGGGGAACAGCATCTATCTGCTCGCCGAAGGCCGCCTGGTGAACCTCGGCTGCGCCACCGGTCACCCATCATTCGTGATGTCGAACAGTTTCACCAACCAGACGCTCGCCCAGCTCGACCTGTGGAAAAACCGCGACACCTACAAGGTCGCCGTTTACCGCCTGCCGAAGCATCTCGACGAGGAAGTCGCCCGGCTTCATTTGGAGAAGATCGGCGCCAAGTTGACCACGCTCACCAAAGAGCAGGCCGAATATCTCGGGGTGGCGGTCGGGGGCCCTTACAAGCCCGAGCATTATCGGTATTGAACCGGGAACCGGTTCAATACCGCCGGGCCGAAGCCTTGGCGAAGACCGGCCCCGGCCAACATTGAAAACTTCCTTCACAAACTGACTCAGCTCCGCGGAGCAATCCGCGGCGCATTTCCCCATGGCCCGTCTCATCCCCAAACCCACGGTCATCGAAGCCGCCGGCAACAAGCCCAAGCTCATCGAGGAATTCTTCGGCCGCGTGACCAGCGGCACAGCCGCCACCAGCATCGCCCGCATGCGCAGCCCCGCCGGCTGGGTCGAACCCGGCCAGACACCCGCGTTTGAAGAATTCACTGTCGTTCTCCTTGGTGAGCTGCAGGTGAAGACCCATGCGACCACGCTCACGGTCAAGGCCGGCCAAGCCGTGCACACCCCGAAGGGCGAGTGGGTGCAATACAGCACGCCGCATCCGGACGGTGCCGAATACATCGCGGTCTGCCTCCCGGCCTTCGCGCCGGACACCGTCCATCGCGACGCGTGAAAGAGCCGGGCCGCACCGGCATCGCCTTCCCGGTGGTTCTCTCCCTCGGAAACGGTGGAGCTGATGTCAACTATTAGTTGACATCAGCCATAATGTCCCAAGTTTTTAGATCGGGGCGGGCGGAAGCGTTAGCCAGTGACGATGTCGTAGTGTGCCCCTCGGCGCACCACGCGCAGGCTTGCGCTGAAGAGTCGGGACAGGGCGGACGAAGTGAGTAGCTTGGCCTTCGGCCCGTCGGCGACGATGCACCCCTCCTTCATGAGGATGACACGGTCAATCTCCGGAATCAGATCGGCGATATGATGGGTGACGAGGATCAGACTTTTGCCGACCCGGGCCAGTTTGCGCAGCAAGGCGAGAAATTCACGTCTGGCGCCCGGATCGAGGCTGTTGGTCGGCTCATCGAGAATCAGCGCCTCGGGGTCATGCACCAGCGCCCGGCCGATCAGGGACCGGCGTTGTTCGCCGGCGGACATCGCCGACAGCGGGCGCCGGGCTAGGTGGCTGATCTCTAGAAATCGCAAGAGGGTGCGGGCCCGGCGCTCCTGGGCGGCTGTCGGTCGCAGGTGCGGCCAGAGACCGAGGCTGCTGAAGAAGCCCGACAAGACCATCTCCCGGGCGGTTATCTGTCGCACCATGACCTCATGCGATAGGTTCTGCAGCATATCCAAAGCGACGAGACCAATCCTCTGGCGGATCTCCGGCAGGGCCCAATTATCCAGGCCAAATAGTCGGAATCGAGCGTGCCGGTGGCCGGTCTCCGGATAAAGCTCACAGGTGATGAGTTTGATGAGGGTTGATTTGCCCGATCCATTGGGACCAAGCAGAGCGACATGCTCGCCGCGTCGCACCTGGAGGTTGAGGTTGCACAACACCCGTTTGTTGCCGCGCGAGACGGTGAGGTTCTGGAAATCGATCAGGAGGTCGGACGGGGCGGTCACAAACAAAACCCTTTTGCGCGGGAAAGTGGCGGAGAGAGAGGGATTCGAACCCTCGATAGAGTTTCCCCTATGCAGCTTTAGCAAAGCTGTGCCTTCAGCCACTCGGCCATCTCTCCGGGGTGAGCCGGCAAGCAAAGGCCGGGGCCGGGCGAGTGCAAGGCATTTTAGGTGGCGTAATATTTCGGCTTCAGGACGCCGATACAGGGGAGATTCCGATAGCGTTCGTTGAAATCGAGTCCGTAGCCGACTACGAATTCGTCGGGGATTTCGAAACCCACGTAGTCCGCTTCGAAGGGCACGGCCCGGCGGGCCCTTTTGTCCAGCAGGACGCAGGTTTTGACCGCGGCGGCTCCCTTGCTCTTGATCAGCCCGGCCACGGCCGCGAGGGTTTTGCCGGTGTCGAGGATATCATCCACCAGCAACACATGCTGATCTTTCACATCCAGTTTCATCTGGTCGACGATCCGCGGCTCGCCCACGGCGCGCGTGCCGGTGTGGTAACTTGAGGCCCGGAGGCAATCCAGTCGAAGCGGGCTGCGCATCTGCCGCAACAAGTCAGCGGTGAAGATCAGCGCGCCGTTGACGATGGCCACGACCATCAGGTCCTTTTTGGCGTAGTCATGGTTCAATTGGGCCCCCAACTCCGCGATGCGGCGTTTGATGGCCAGCGGGCTGACCAAAATGTGGTCGAGGTGCTTGAGTTCGGGGGGACCTTTAAGCGAGGGCATGGCGCGAGAGAAGGCTTGCGGCCGGCCGATGGCAACCAGTTCCAGCCGGGCAGGCAGGGTTTATTTTTTTGACTTAGCTCCGAGCGGGCGGTTGCCTCGCCGGGACGCGCGTCCGTCCGGAACGGGATGCGCCACCCTTCACGCCCCGGCCAAAACTGGATCCCTGCACGCTAGCCGCGAAGAAAAATGATTTCCATCCAGGTCAAGCAACTGACCAAGCAATTCGGGAGTGTCGTCGCCCTGCACAGCCTCGACCTCAAGATCAATCCGGGCGAGTTGTTCTTCCTGCTCGGGCCCAGTGGCTGCGGCAAGACCACCCTGCTGCGCAGCCTCGCCGGTTTCACTATTCCGGAGAAGGGGCAGATATTATTTGGAGACGAGGATGTAACGCATCTTGAGCCGCACAAGCGGAATACCGGCATGATGTTTCAGAGCTACGCCCTCTGGCCCCACATGACCGTGGCGGAGAATGTGGCCTTCGGCCTGGAAGAGCGCCGCGTGGCCACCACCGAGATCAGACAGCGGGTGGGTGAAGCCCTGGAGTCGGTGCACATGGAGAAATACGCCGACCGCAAGCCCAACCAACTTTCCGGTGGCCAGCAGCAACGCATCGCCCTGGCCCGCGCGCTCGTTATCCGGCCGCGTTGTTTGCTGCTCGATGAACCCTTGTCCAATCTTGATGCCAAACTCCGGCTCGAGATGCGCACTGAAATCCGCCGAGTCTGCAAGGAGTTCAAGCTGACGACCGTCTACGTCACCCACGACCAAAAGGAGGCACTTTCCATCGCCGACCGGATGGCCATTCTCGAAAGCGGCCGCATTCTGCAGGTCGGCACACCGCGCGAGGTTTACAAGCGGCCGACGGGCAAGACCGTGGCCAATTTCATCGGCGAAACCGACTTCCTGCCGGGCAAAGTGCTGGGTGTTACGGGCAACTACGTGACGGTCGAGACACCGGTGGGCCAGTTTGATGGTGTCGTGGGTGACCCCACCTACCGACCGGTCGTGGATGCTGAGGTTACGGTCTCCATCCGCCCGGAGTGCTGGGAGTTGCACCGCGGCGTCGAAAGCAAAAACGCCGTCAAGGGCCGGATCGGCCGGTCCATCTATTTGGGCGAGGTGGCCCAATACGAGTTCATCACGGGCAACGGCACCCAGCTGAAAATCTTCGAGCGCAACCCGCGCTTTGTGGATGGAGCCACGCGCGGCGAACTCTACGCCACCGTGGAACCGGACGACGTGGTCGTGCTCGCGGTTTGATCCGTCCGAATCGCGATGAAACGGGCGCTCATTATCATAGCGTTGGTGGCGGTGGTCGGGCTGCCTTTCATCTTTCGAACCCGGCATGCGACCATTGAGCGCGCCGATGAAACGGTGGTCATTATCACACCGCACAATGAGGCGCTGCGCTACGAATATACCCGCGGATTTCGCGAATGGTATCGCGCTCGCGCCGGCAAGACGGTGGCCATCGACTGGCGGGTGATCGGCGGCACCAGCGAGATCACGCGGTTTCTCGAATCGGAATACGTCTCTTCTTTCCAGAATTACTGGACGAAGCAGCTCGGCCGCCGTTGGAGCACGGAGGTGCAGGCAGCTTTCGCCAATCCCGACCTCACCCCGGACGACGATCCGGTGGCCCTGGCGGCGCGGCGGGCCTTCCTGGCTTCCAGCATCAGCTGCGGGATCGATATATTTTTCGGTGGCGGCAGTTATGATTTCATCCGGCAGGCCAGCGCCGGGCGGCTGGTTGATTCGGGCATCATGAAACTGCGCCCGGAGTGGTTTCGGGAGGATGTGATCCCGCAGTCCTTCACCGGCGAGCCGTATTGGGACAAGGACGGCCTCTGGGTCGGCGATGTGCTGAGCAGCTACGGCATGATCTACAACCGCGATTCGCTGCAGCGGCTCGGCGTAAAGCATGAGCCGCGCAATTGGGACGACCTGGCGAATCCTAAATTAGCGGGTGAAATCGCACTGTGCGATCCGACGAAAAGCAGTTCCATGGCGAAGGCGTTTGAAAATGTCATCCAGCAGCACATCTACCGGGAATGGGGGCGGCTCGAAAAGAAGACCGGTCGCGATCACCATAGTTTGGAGGCTGAGGCGGTGGAAGCCGGCTGGGTCAGTGGGCTGCGTCTACTGCAGCGGGCCGGGGCCAACGCCCGTTATTTTACCGATACCTCCCAAAAACCACCGATCGATGTAATTCAGGGCAACTCCGCGATTGGCATGTGCATCGATTTCTACGGTCGCGGCAGTTTCCAAGGCAGTGCGCGTCGCGTGGATGGGTCACCCGGACGCATCGGCTATTTTTCTCCACCGGATGGCACCGTGCTTTCACCCGATCCGCTGGCCGTCCTGCGGGGCGCACCCAATCCGACGGTGGCGCGGGCCTTCATGGAATATGCGCTCTCAATGGACGCGCAGAAGCTGTGGAATTTCAAGCCGGGCGTGCCCGGGGGCACCGATCGCTATGAATTGCGCCGACTACCCATCCGGCGCGATTTCTACTCCCAGGATTTCGACAAATATCGTTCCGATCCCGAGGTGAACCCGTATTCCGGCGAAAACCCGCTCATCTACAACGGAGCCTGGACGGGCGGGGAAAAATTCCGGGCGATGGCCTTCATCATCCGGGTGATGTGCCTCGACACCCATCCGGAACTCGTGGCGGCGTGGAAGGAGATCATCCGGGCCGGGTTTCCAGCTGACGCACTGAAGGTGATGAATGATCTGTCGGCGGTCACCTATCCGCAGATGAAAGACCGGATCCTGCCCGCGCTGACATCCAAAAACAAAGTCGATGAGATTCTCCTGGCCAACGAGCTCGCGGGTGGATTTCGCACCCAATATCTGAAAGCCGCGGAGATCGCCCGCACCACGAAACCCTGATTACTCGTCGTCGGCCGGTTGCCGATACACGTCGGGGAAGCGGAGGGCCATGTAGCTCTCGGGGTGCTCCACCGGTCTGAAGCCGAATGGGGTGTAGAGGGAGTGGGCATCCCGGGTGCGGAGGCTCCAGCTGCGCAATCCTTGCAGCTTGGGGTGGCGGAGAGTCAGGGCGAGCATCGCCTGGGACAAGCGGTGGCCGCGATGCTCCTCCAACACGTAGACGTCGCACAGGTAGGCGTAGGTCGCGTGATCGGAGATGATGCGAACCAGCCCGACTTGCGCACCGGCTTCCGCATAGGCGCCGATGCACAGCGAGCCATGCAGCGCACGTTGGACGGTCTCGAGAGGGATGCTCTCGCTCCAATACGACCGCGTCAGATAGCTGTGGATGGCGGTGGCATCCAAGCGCGCCGGGTCGTCGGAAATCAGGTAGGGACCGTGGCGGTGTTCGAGGACGGACATCAGGTCAGGCGGGCAATTTCAGCGGCAAACGCGCCCTGGTCTGAGGCTTTGAAGAACGAGGTGCCCGCGACAAACGTGTCGGCCCCGGCCGCATGACAATCCTGCGCGGCGGCCAAGTCGATGCCGCCATCGACTTCGAGACGGAATTTCAGGCGGCGCTGGCGTCGCCAACCATCGACTTCCTTAAGCTTGGGTAGCATGTCGCGCCGAAAGGGCTGTCCGCCGAAGCCGGGTTGCACGGTCATGACGAGCACCAAGTCCACTTCACCGATGAGCGCTTCGATGCTGGACGCCGGAGTGCCGGGATTGAGCACAATGCCGCACTGGCAGCCGAGCTGGCGGATGCGGGCTAAGGCGCCGCGATGGTCATAGTTGGGCTCGATGTGGATGCTGATGAGGTTGGCCCCGGCCTGGGCAAAGGACTCGATATATTTTTGCGGCTCCGCGAGCATCAGGTGCGTATCGAGAAACAATTTGGATCCGGCCCGCCGGACAGCGGCGAGGGTTTCGGGGCCGAAGGACAGGTTGGGCACAAAATGCCCGTCCATAATGTCGCAATGCAGCCAGGTCGCGCCGCTCTCCGCCACGGCCCGGGCACTGGCGGCGAGGTTGGCGTGATCGCCGGCAAGGAGGGAGGGGGCAAGGATAGGCGGTAGCGACATGGATGAAACAGGAGACCCGCCTACGCCGGGCTACGGCGAGGCAGGCAGATTACTGATGACGGAGGACGGCGAAGGCTCAATCATTTGTTTCTGTAGCGGCGGTCTATGACCGCCGACATCTGCCAAAAACCCGGCGGTCGTAGACCGCCGCTACAGGACAGGTGCGCCTCACCAGGTGTCGAGCACCGCGTGGGTCGCCTCGACGGCCAGCTGTTCGGCCAGCAGGGGCAGGCCCTGAAACTCGGCCGGGACCAGCCCGCTGTCGGTGAAGATTCCACGTTTCGCGGCCAATGGCCGCAGCGCAAAGAATGCCTGCTTGGAGCGATGGTCGGTAAGCGTGGCCTGGGCTCGCAGGGTGACATCGAAGCGCCGCGCGAGGCCGGTGTCGTCCTGTCGCGATACCGACACCGTCCGGTCGTAGCCCGTGAGCACGACCTGCAGCACCGCGTCGGCCTGGGCGGCGGAGTTGACCAAGGTGACACGACCATCGCGAGTGAAAGCCTCGCGCAGCTGGGTCGTGACAAGCTCGCGGGCTTGTGGAAGCAGCGCCTCAGTGGTGACCGGCGCGATGAAAAGGGTGGAAAATTTCTGCGCGGTCCCGGTGCCGAGACGGTAGTTGACGCACGCCGCCAACAACAGGGTTGCGGCGAGGAGCAATGGGAACCGCAGCAATGGGGCGAAGCGGGACATCGGGCAGGGCCGGTGCTCTAGAACAGCCAGAAACGCTTTTTCTTCGCGGGCTCGGCTGCCTTGGGGGCGGGCTGGCCGGTGGCGGCGGTGGCTTGTCCCTCCAACTTGGCGTCGACCTCGAGCAGCTTGGTGCGCGCCTGCTGGGCCACGGCCGAGTCGGGATACACCGTAATCGCCTCGTTGTAGAAGACCCGCGCGGCTTTGTAGTTCTTCCGATACTTGTAGTAATAATCAGCGATGGTCAGTTTGCTCTGCGCCAACACGGTCTTCATTTTGTCCAGACCGGACTCGGCCTGGACCATGCCGGCGTCGCCCGGGAAGAGGATCATGTAGTCCTCGTAGTAAGTGACGGCTTGTTTGGTGGAGGCCTGATCATAGAGCGGGCCGTCCACCAGCGAGGCATGTGTCTCGGCGATCTTGAGGTAGGCGTCGGGGGTGAGGATGCTGCGAGGATAGGTATTGATCATGCGGTCGAGAGCGTCGATGGCGGCCTCGGTTTCGCCGATCTGCTTGTAACCGCGCGAAGCGTTCATCAGCGAGAGCGGGGCATAGTCGCTAAAAGGGGCGGTTTTCACGATGGTCTCGAAATATTCGAGGGCGCGCTCACGGTTCTTGAATCCCGGCAGCCAACCCCAGACGCGGACCCGCTTGCCCGCAAACAAATCGGAGGCGAGGCGATACTGTTCGCCGATGACCTGGGTGAATTTCTCCGAGTTCGGATAGCGCGATACCAGCTGCTGGTAGGTTTCGAAGGCCTTGTAGAATTGCTGGTTCTGCTGCTGGATCCGGCCGGCTCGGTAGAGCGCTTCGGGGGCAAAGACGGAGTTGGGGTATTTCTTCTGGACGTTGAGGTAAAGTTTAAGAGCCGAACGGGAATTGCGGGCTTCCTCGGCGGCCCGCGCCTTGTTCATCGAGTCGAGGGCGTTGCGGCCTTGTTCGCCGGTGAATTCCGCCAGCACGCCGCCTTCGGCTTTCCAGCCCTCCTGCGGGGTCCAGACCAGGTCGGCGGCCAGCCGGGCTGGAACCAGAAGAGTGGCAGCGTTGGCTGCAAGGAGGAGGCTAAAGGAAAGGCGGCGCATGAATCGAATGGTTACCAGCGAATAAGAGTGGCGCCGTAGGTCAAGCCAGCGCCAAAAGCGACGAGGAGCGTGAGATCGCCGGGTTTGATGCGACCGGCGCGGCGGGCCTCGTCGAGGGCGAGGGGAATGGAAGCCGAGGAGGTGTTGCCGTAACGGTCCAGGTTCACGTAAACGCGTTCCATGGGCACCTTCAGGTTGGAGGCAAGCGACTCGATGATGCGGATGTTGGCCTGATGGGGAATCACGAGGTTGATTTGGTCAGGTGTCAGGTTGTGTTGTTCCATCATTTCCCGGGCGACGGTCTCCATGACCCGCACGGCGCTCTTGAAGACCTCGCGGCCGTTCATGCGAATGCAGTGGGCGCGTTCGGCCACGGATTGGGCGTCCGCCGGGCGCTTGCTGCCGCCCGCGGAGATATAGAGGTTGTCGGCGAACTCGCCGTCGGCGCCGAGATCGGAACCGAGGATGCCGATGCCGGGCTGGTCGACCTTGTGCAACACGGCGGCGCCGGCGGCGTCGCCGAAGAGCACGCAGGTGGTGCGGTCGGTCCAGTCAGTCACGGAGGAAAGTTTTTCCGAACCGATGATGAGGGCGCGCTTGTAGCGGTTGGTAAGCAGCTGGCCGTAGGCGATCTCCAACGCGTAGAGAAAGCCGGAGCAGGCGGCGGCGATGTCGAAGCAGGTCGCGTGGGCCGGCACCCCGAGCTTATGCTGGACGTAGCAGGCGGTGGAGGGCAGGGGGGTGTCGGGAGAGGCGGTGGCGACGATGAGCAGGTCGATGTCGCTGGCCTTCATCTTGGCATCAGCGAGCGCGGCGATGGCGGCCTTGACGGCGAGATCGGAGCAGGCCTCGTCCGGGGCGGCGATGCGACGCTCCCGGATGCCGGAGCGGCTGAAAATCCACTCATCCGAGGTGTCGACGATCTTGGACAGGTCGGCGTTGGTGAGCACTTTCTCCGGTGCATAGGAGCCGACTCCGGCGATGATGACAGAGGCCATAGGGAAATCAGTTGGTGACCGGCGTCGGGTTTAGCGGAGCCGCCATGAGCGTGTTGGCGCTGGCGACATCCGATTCGATGCGATGATAAAGGTCCTCATGGATGATCTTGGTGGCAACCCGGATGGCGCTGACCCAGGCGTGCCGGTTGGAAGAGCCGTGGGCCTTGAGGATATTGCCGCGCACACCCAACAGAGGCGCGCCACCATAGGCATCCGGGTTCATCCGGGACTTCAGCACATCGAAGGCCCCCTTGGCGAGCATGCCGCCCACCATGCGGACCGGGTTGCGCTTGATTTCATCCCGCAGCATTCCGCTGATGAACTTGGCCAGTGACTCCCAGGTCTTGAGGAGGGTGTTGCCGACGAACCCGTCGCAGACCACCACATCGACTTGGTCGCGAAACACCTGGAAGCCCTCGATGGGGCCGACGTAATTGATGATGCCGCTGACTCTCTTGAGCAGGGTATTGGCCTCGGTGGTGAGCGTGGTGCCCTTGCCTTCCTCTGTGCCGATGGTGAGCAGGCCGACGCGGGGCGACTCGATGCCCAGGATAACCCGGGCGTAATCGGCGCCCAGAATGGCGTTATGCACCAAGTGTTCGGCCGTCGCCTCGGGATTGGCCCCGGCGTCAACCAGGATAAAATGACCGTTCTCGCGGGGAATGACGGCGGCCAGCACCGGCCGGTCGACGCCGCTGATGGAGCCGACGATCAGCTTGCTGCCCGCCATGAGGGCGCCGGTGTTGCCCGAACTGACAAACGCGGCGGCGGTCCCTTCCTTGATGAGGTTGAAGCCGCGCACCATGGAGGAATCTTTCTTCCGCGCGATGGCCCGCAACGGCTTGTCCTCCATCGTGATTACCTCGGAGGCGTGGGTGAGGGAGAGTCTGGCATGGCCCTTCAGGCCGGCCGCGACGAGCATTGGCTCCAGCACGGCCTGGTCGCCGAGCAGCGTGATCGGGTTGATCGCACTGTCAGCCAAGGCGAGTTTGACGGCCGCAATGACTTCCGATGGCCCGAGGTCGCCCCCCATCGCGTCCACCGCAATCCGGGCGTGAGCGGTCGTGGAACTGGCCGTCTCGGGGTTAATGGCGGGAAGACTGAACCCGGCAGAATCTTCAGACCTCGACGTTGAGGACCTGGCGGCCGCGATAGATGCCCGTCTTGGGGTTCACGCGGTGCGGACGGAAAGAGCCACCATCGGTGTCCTTGGCAAATTGGGGGGCGCGGAGGGCGTTGGCGGCGCGGCGGTTGGCGCTGCGGCGCTTGGATTGTTTGCGTTTCGGATTGGCCATAAAAAGAGGATTACGAGTGCGGCGGGTCAGGAAACCCGGCGCTTTTTTGTTATATAAAGACGAGGGTCGTAAGGTTGGCGCCGGGGGCCGTCAAGAGTTATGTCAGCCCCGCTGACGCGGATCAAAGCACGGAGAATAAAATCAACCCAAAGGCCAGCAGCAGGCGGTAATACGCAAATCCCGCGAGCCCGTGGCGGGCGATGAAATGCACGAGGAATTTGACCGCAATCAGGGCCGAGATCGCGGCCACGCCCGCCCCCAACAGCACATCGGTCCAGCCAAACACCGCGATCATGGCCGGACCGGACTTGGCGGCCTTGTAGACGGCCGCACCGGCGAGGGTGGGCAGGCCGACGAGGAAGCTGAACTCGGCCGCCTTGGCGGCATTGAGGCCGGCCAGATAGCCAGCCACAATGGTCACCATCGAGCGGCTGGTGCCGGGCCACAGAGCCAGGCATTGCACCATGCCGATGCCCAGGGCCTTGCGGGTTGTCAGGTCGGATGGGTCGCCCTTGGAGAAGCCGATGCCGCTGTTCATGCGGCGCCAGCGTTCGGCCCACAACATGAGCAGGGCGCCCGCGATCAGGGCGGCAATGACCGCCCAGTTCGAGAAAAGGTAACGGTCGATCAGATCGTGCAGCAGCAGGCCGCCGATCGCCACGGGGAAAAACGCCAGCAGAACATTGCGCAATAATCGAAACCCCGCGCTGCTGCGGCCCAGCAATCCGATAAACATGGACAAGACCTGCCGCCAATAAAGGAGCATGACGGCGGCGATGGCCCCGACCTGGATGATGACCGTATAGGTGTCGGCGGCCAATTTCAGCGTCAGGGGCACGCCGGCGGGGTTTTCCCGTGAGGGCGGCTTGTGCCAAAGTGGCTGGCCCGATTTGTCGGTCAGTTGTTTCTCGGAATCGAGCCCGAGCAGGCGGGTGAGGATGATGAGATGTCCCGTGGAGGAGATCGGCAGGAATTCGGTCACGCCCTCCACGACGCCGAGCACCACCGCGTCGGTCACGCTGAGCTCGGCAACCGGTGGCGGGGGCGGCTCACCCGTTAGGCTGAGCGCAAAGCCTTTCACGGTGAATGCTGCGGCCAGCAGGAGGCCGGCGCAAAGGATGCGGGGCGAAAAAGGCACGGGGCATTGTCCGCGCAAAGCCCTCGGTCTGTCGAGTTTTATGGTGCCACGGATTCTGCTCCGCCGCCGAATCGTGCCGGTGGTGTCAGGGCAGAGTTCTTTGTTTTATGCTTTGCGCCACCCGGGGAAATGATTCTGCTCGGCCTCCCGATGGCCGACTTGATTGACCTCACCACCAAGCTGCAATCCCGGCAGGATTTGGACGCGGGGGAAGTGGCCGCCGCCGCCGCCGCGCTGGGCTCGCCCGAGGTGGCGAGCGGCGCCAAAGGCGATTTCCTGACCGCACTCGCAGCCAAGGGCGAGACCACCACCGAGATTGCCGGCTTCGCCCGCGAGTTCCGCGCGCGGGCGGTCAATCCGGGGGTCGAGGCGTGGGCGTCGCGGGCCATCGACATTGTCGGCACGGGTGGCGACCACGCGGGTGGTTTCAATATCTCCAGCCTGGTTGTGCTCGTGGTGGCCTGCGCGGACGTGCCGGTCATGAAGCACGGCAACCGCGGTGTCACTTCGCAGTGTGGCAGTGCCGATCTGCTGGCGGCACTGGGCGTGGATCTTGCCCCTCCGCCGGAAAAGTTGCGCCGTGCCCTCGACCAGTTGGGTTACGTCTACTTTTTCGCCCCGAACTACCACCCGGCTTTCCAGCACATCGCTCCGGTCCGCCGGGAGCTGGCGGGGCGGGGTCAGCGAACGGTCTTCAATATCCTCGGCCCCCTCATCAATCCGGGCCGGCCGGCGCATATTCTTCTCGGCGTGTATGCTCTGTCGCTGGTGGCAACGCTCGCCCACACCCTCGACGAACTCGGCCAAGCGTCCGGCCTCGTGGCCCATGGTGTCATCACGCCGGAGCAGGGTATCGACGAGCTGACGACCGCGACGCTCAACCATGTGCGGGGGGTCGGCCGGCTGGGCGGGGTGAACACGATGTGGCGGGCGGAGGATTTCGGTCTCAGCCCCGCGCCCTTCGCCGAGCTGCAAGGTGGCGATGTCGCGGCCAACCTTGCCACGGTCGAGGCCATACTCGCGGGCCGTGGGCCGGCCGGTCTGGTGGACACCATTGTCCTGAACAGTGCCGTGGCGTTGCATGTGGCGGGGAAGGTGACCACCATCCACGATGGTCTGGTTCCGGCCCGCGAACTCTTGCTCGGCGGCGCCGTGAAGGCAAAGATCGCCGCGACCAGGGAATTCTACCGCTCATGAAACGTCTCTATTTCGGCACCGACGGGGTGCGCGGCCTCTACGGCAGCGCGACGATGAACGAGGCTTTCGCGTGGCGGCTCGGTGCCGCCGTTGGTCGCTGGTTGAAAAAGGAGAAGGGACAGCTGACCGGCAAGGTTCTCATCGGCCGCGACACCCGGGCGTCGGGCCCGGCGCTCGCGCAAGCCGTGGCGGACGGGCTCGCCCATGAGGGCTGCACGGTCTTTTCGCTGGAGGTGCTGCCCACCCCGGCCGTGGCCCTGGCCGTGCGCCAACACCAGGCGGCGCTCGGCGTCGTCATTACCGCTTCGCACAATCCTTCCGCGGACAACGGCATCAAGTTCTTTGGCGCTGGAGGTATGAAACTGACCGATGCCGAAGAAGGGCAGATCGAACTGCTCTTGCCGACCACGCGGATGAACACCGGGACTACCCCGCTGCCGAAGCTGGACGCGATCGGCGACTATCTCGCGGCGGCCGGGAAACTGCTGCCCACCAAGCTGACGGGTTGGAAAATCGTGCTCGATACGGCCAACGGGGCGGCGGCGCAGACCAGCAGCGCGGTCTTGCGTGATGCCGGCGCCGACTTGGAGTGCATCGGCTCGACGCCGGATGGCGCGAACATCAACGCCGGGGTCGGCAGCGAGCATCCCGAAAAAATGTGCGCCGCTGTGCGGGCGCAGGGCGCCCGGCTCGGCATCGCCCACGACGGCGATGGCGACCGCTGCATCTTGTGTGATGAAAACGGCGATGTGCTCGACGGCGACGAGATGCTGACGATCCTTGCCTTGCACGCACTCCAGCTCGGCCGGCTGGCGAACCAGACCCTGGTCGTGACTGTGCAGAGCAACCTCGGCGTCGATGCCGCCGTGACCGCCGCCGGCGGTCGCGTCTGCCGCACCGCCGTGGGTGATCGTTATGTCATCGAACGCATGGTGGCCGAGGGCGCGAATCTTGGAGGGGAATCATCCGGTCACGTGATTTGCTCCGACGTAGCACCGACGGGCGACGGGCTGGTCGCCGCACTCAAGGTGATCGAGGTCATGCTGGCCACGGCCCGGCCGTTGTCCGAACTGCGGCGGGGGTTGAAAAAATTCCCTCAACAATCGGCCGCGCTTCGGGTGAAGGAAAAGCCGCCGCTGGAATCGCTGCCCACGCTGACTGCGGCCATCAAGTCCGTGGAGGCGCAGCTTGGAGCGAAGGGCCGGGTGCTCGTCCGCTATTCCGGCACGGAGTCCAAGTTGCGGCTGCTCGTCGAAGGCCCGACCGACGCCATCGTCACGGCGGCCCTCGACATACTCGCCGCTGCCGCCCGGGTCGACCTGGAGGTAATGTAGACATGCCCGAGGTTCTGGTCAGCGCCCTGAGTTTCGCCCTGCAAAAGCAGGCGGAGAGCGCGCGCGCGGCGTTTGACCGGGGCAAGGCCGCGCCGGCGGCGGAACTCTGCGCCCGGATTCTCGACGAGCAGCCGGCCTGCCTGAGCGTGCGGAAGCTGGAGCGCGCGGCCTTGCTCAAGCTGGCCACCACGCGCACCGGTGGTTTGTCGAAAATGGTCCAGGCCGTGTCCAACGCGCCCTTTTTGCTCGGCGGCAGTCTGAAGTTGAAGGAGGAGCCGCGCGCGGCGCTGGCCAGTGCGGAGAGACTTCTGCGGCGCGACCCGAAAAGTGTCGCCGCACTCGGCTTGCTCGGGCAGGCGGCGGTGGCGCTGGGCTGGCCGGAGACGGCCGTCTTCGCCTACGAGGCGGCGAGCGACCTGGAGCACGACCGCCCGGACTTGCTGGTGGCTCTCAGCGGCGCCTATCTGGCCGCCGGCCGCGCCAAGGACGCCGTGCACGCCGCCGACGAGGCGCTGCGCCTCCAGCCCGCCAATGCCGATGCGCTGGCCCTGCAACGCACGGCCTCGGTCGCCGTCACCCTGGCCAAGGGGAAGTGGGAGCAAGGAGGTGATTTTCGCGGCAAACTCGCGGGCGAGACTGCCAGCACGGCCAGCCGGCCCAAGCCGCCGCCCCCAGATTCCGTCTAAGATGGGCGGAGGCTAGCGGCTCAGAGCATCAGCTCCCAGTAGCCGACATCGATCCTCTGGTCGAATTTCCGGCCGACTTCCTTGAAGTGGGCGACTTTCTGAAATCCGAGTTTCTCGTGCAGCGCGGCGCTCGCCGCGTTCGGCAGGGCCACGCCGCCGATGACCGCGTGCATTTTCAGGGCCCGCAGTTCGGCGATAATGGCTGCATAAAGTTGCGTGCCCAGACCACGGCCGGTGGCAGCTTGGTCCAGATAGACCGTGGCCTCGGCCGAGTAGCGGTAACTGCAGCGCGATTTCCATCTGCTGGCGTGGGCATAGCCGAGGATCATGCCGTCCGGTCCAGCCCACACGAACCAGGGGAACCCGTCCGCGAGAGTCTCCTCGATGCGCTGCGCCATGGCGGCGGTGCCAACCAATTCCTCCTCGAAGGTGATGATGGTGTGCGCGACGTAGTGATTGTAGATGCCGGCCTGGGCGGCGGCGTCGGCGGTGGTGGCGCGGCGGAGCATGGACGTGACTCAGGGTTTCGGTCGGAGATGTCCCTTGCCGACGGCGTCGTCGATCATGCGCACGGCGTATTCCCAGATGGCCTGCGAGCCGGTGGCGACCGGGATGTTGCGCGCCAGCACGCGGTCCTGGGTGACGCCGTGCTTCTGCCAGGCATGCCCGTCGGTCAGGCAGTTGAGCAGCATCGGGTGGAAGCGGTCGCAGGCCATGGCGAACTTCGCTTCGGGGGTTTGCTGCGCCTCAAACTCGTCCCACAGCGCGCGGAACTCCGCGGCTTGGTCGGGCGGCAGCAGGCCGAAGATGCGGGTGGCGGCCTTCGCCTCGCGCTCGTGCTGGTCGGTCATGTTCTTCGCGTCGTAGGCAAAGGTGTCGCCGGCGTCGATTTCCACGAGGTCGTGGATGAGCACTATCTTCAGGATGCGCAGCACGTCGAGCGGCTGGTGGTTGGAATGCTCGGCCAGCACCACGACCATGAGCGCGAAGTGCCAGGAGTGTTCGGCGCTGTTCTCCGCGCGGCGGCTCTGGGTCACGACGGTCTGGCGGAAGACCTCCTTGAGCTTGTCGACTTCGGTGATGAAGGCGACCTGGTGGCGCAGGCGTTCGGCGGGGGAGAGGTTCATGGCTTGAGGTAGGGGGCGAGCACTTTGGTCCAGATGGCATAGCCGGTGGGGAGCAGGTGCAGCTGGTCCTCGCGGAACAAATCCGGACGGTAACCGCCGGTGGCGTCGAGCAGCGGGGTGGCGACATCGACAAAGGTGCAACGCGGATCGGTGGCGCAATCGGCGGCGATGAGCCGGTTGGCTGCGAGCACCTGAGCCCGGATCTTCACCCGCACCGGGCTCTCCTTGATCGCGAGAAAAATGATCTTCGTCTGAGGCAGGGCGGCGTGAACTTTGCCGCGGAAGGCGCGGAAGTCGGCGAGAACCACCTCGGGCGATTTGCCGGAGTTCAGGTCGTTCTCGCCGGCGTAAAGCACGACCAGGCGCGGATGATAGGGAATAACGATGTGGCCGGCGTAGAAAATACTGTCCGCCAGCTCCGATCCGCCGAATCCGCGGTTGATGGACACCACGCCGGGAAAATCCTGCCCGAGGGTCGTCCAATACCGGATGGAGGAACTGCCGACGAAAACGACTGCGCCCTGCGGGGGCGGTTGGCTGGAGTCGGCAGCGGTGAACTTGTCGATGTCGGCGGTCCACTTGTCAGGCGTGGCCAGGGCCGTCGCGGTCAAAAGCAGCGCGGTCAGGAAAAAACGGAGGGAAGACTTGGAGTTGAACACGCGGGCAGATTAGTCGGACATCGGTCGGGTGCAATCCCACGCTGTGACTGACGTTGGCTTGCATCGGAACAGCTCCGGCGTTTTTTTCGACAGATGCGTATCATTGCCCGTCTCTCCCTCGTGGCAGCCTTCGCGCCGATTCTGGCGCTCGCGGCCGTCACCTACCCGACCAGCAAGACCGTCGACCAAATGGACGATTACCACGGCACCAAGGTCGCCGATCCCTACCGGTGGCTGGAGGATGTCGATTCCGCGGACACCAAGGCCTGGGTCGGGGCGGAAAACGAAACGACCTTCAGTTTTCTCAAAAACCTGCCGCAGCGCGACGCGATCAAGCAACGGCTGACGGAGCTGATCAATTATCCGCGCTTCAGCCTGCCGCGGAAGGAGGGCGGCCGCTATTTCTATACCTTCAACACCGGCTTGCAGAACCAGTCTCCGCTCTACGTGAAGGACAACCTCGCGGCCGAGGGACGGCTCCTGCTCGACCCGAACACACTTTCCAAGGACGGCACGGTGGCGCTCGCCAACACGGCCCCATCGCCCGATGGCAAATGGCTCGGCTATGCGGTTGCGACCGCCGGTTCGGACTGGAACGAATTCCGGGTGCTCGATCTCGCCACGGGCAGGGAGACGGCCGACGTCATCAAGTGGGTAAAGTTTTCCGGCTTCAGTTGGACGAAGGATGGCAAGGGCTTCTTTTACTCGCGCTATCCGGAGCCCCGCCGCGAAGGCAACCAGGTCTTCAGCGACCTGGCCAACCAGAAGATCTATTACCACCGCATGGGCACTACCCAAGCGGACGACCTGCTGGTTTACGAGCGGCCCGACGAGCCCAAGTGGGGCCTGGGTGGAGGCGTGACCGAGGACGGGCGCTACCTCATCATCCGGGTTTCACAAGGCACGGATACGCGGCACCGGCTGTATTATCTGGATCTGAAGGACGCCCGGCAGCCCCAGGTGCAGGGGGAGGTCGTGCGGCTCATTGATGTGCTCGAAGCCCAGTATGGTGTCATCGGCAACTCCGGCCCGGTCCTTTATGTGGACACGGATCTAGATGCGACCCGCCACCGCATCATCGCCATCGACCTGGACCACCCGGATCGCGCCCACTGGCGGACCCTCGTGCCGGAGTCGAAGAACGTGATGGAATCCACCGCCCTGGTCGGGGGGAAGTTTGTGGTGAACTACCTGCAGGATGCCCGGAGCCGGCTGGTGGTTTACGCCCTCGACGGCACCCCGGTGCGCGACATCGAGCTGCCGGGGGTCGGCACGGTGGGAGGAATGACCGGCCGGGAAGGGGAGCCCGAACTGTTTTTTAGCTACACCTCATTTGTCTACCCGACGACAAACTTCCGCCATGATCTCGCGAGCGGCCGGACCGAGGCTTATCAGGCGCCGAAGGTCGCCTTCGACCCCAATGTCTACGAGACGCAGCAAGTCTTCTATGCGTCGAAGGATGGCACGAAGGTCCCGATGTTCATCACGTCGCGCAAAGGCCTGAAGCTGGACGGCTCCCACCCAACGCTGCTTTACGCCTATGGCGGCTTCAACATCTCGATGAAGCCCACGTTCTCCGCCAGCAATCTGGCGTGGTTGGAGTTCGGCGGCGTCTACGCTCAGGCCAGCCTGCGCGGGGGCGGCGAATACGGCAAGGAATGGCACCTCGCGGGCACGCGCGACCACAAGCAGAACGTCTTCGACGACTTCATCGCCGCCGGCGATTACCTCGTGAAGGAAGGCTACACGGCGCACAGCCGGCTCGTCATCAGCGGCGGATCCAACGGTGGCCTGCTCATCGGGGCGGTCGTCAACCAGCGGCCCGACCTCGCCCGGGTGGCGTTCCCCGCCGTGGGTGTCATGGACATGATGCGCTTCCAGAAATTCACGATTGGTTGGGCCTGGGCCAGTGACTACGGCTCGTCCGATGAGCCGGCGATGGCCAATTATCTCCTGGGCTATTCGCCGGTGCATAACGTGAAGCCCGGCGTCACCTATCCGGCCATCATGGTCACGACGGGCGATCACGACGATCGCGTGCATCCCGGCCACTCGTTTAAATATGCCGCCGCCTTGCAGGCAGCCAACCCCAGCAACCCCTCGCCGCTGCTCATTCGCATCGAGACCAACGCCGGCCACGGCGCGGGCAAACCCATCGCCAAGATCATCGAGGAGACGGCCGACAAGTTCGCCTTCGCCCTGCATTTCACGGGCACCGGGGCGAATTGACGCGGGTCTGCGCCAGGTCATTGCGAGGAGGGACACAGAGTGGCCCGACAAAGCAATCCATCTGGATCGCCACGGCCCGCCTCTGCGGGCCTCGCGATGACAGGGCTTTTGAAGGGCACATCCAGGCTCGCGCCGTGCGTCCGCAACCGGTCCTTATGAGTTGACCAGCCCTCGCGCGATCTCGCAGGCTAGGGCGGTTATATCCTGATGTCCAACGCTTGGTTATTCGCCGCCGCCATTACTGGCTATCTCCTCGGGTCACTGCCTTTTGGCTACCTTGTGGCCCGGACGCACGGCGTGGACATCTTCAAGGTCGGCAGCGGCAATCCCGGCGCGACCAACGTCAAGCGCACGCTCGGAGCCAAGGCGGGCAACACCGTGCTAGTCCTCGATGTGCTGAAAGGCGCGACCGCCACTGCGTGGCCCATGTTGCCGATGCTTGCCGCTCCGCATCCCATGGTGCTGGCGCTGATCGGCGTGGTGATGGCCGTTGTTGGTCACTCGTTTTCACTCTTCACCAAGTTCCGCGGCGGCAAGGGCGTTGCCACGGCGGCGGGCGGACTCGTGGTCCTCATGCCGCTGGCCTGCGGCATCGCGGGCGCGACCTGGGTCGTGGTGTTCTTCGCCTTCCGCTACGTGTCGCTCGCCTCGATCCTCGGGGCGGTTGCGGTGGTCACGGCCAGTTGGCTGTTGCCGTATCATGTGGCCATCAGCGTCATCGCCTCGGTGCTCGGCGGCTTCGTCATCCTGCGCCACCACGAGAACATCAAGCGCCTGCTGAACGGCACCGAGAGCAAGTTCGCCAAGAAGCCGCCGGAGCAAACCTGAACCAAGCTAAGCGTTTCAGCGGTTGCTTATGACGTAAGGCCGGCACTCCCGCCTTGCCAATGAGCGACCGGCCGGGCCATTAAACGGGGTTCCCAGTCATGGCCCTCATCGTCCAGAAATACGGCGGCACCTCGGTGGGTGACGTCGACCGCATCAAGAACGTGGCGCAGCGTATCCGCAAGACACAGGCGGAGGGCCACGGCCTGATCGTCGTGGTGTCCGCCCGGTCCGGCGTGACCAACGAGCTGATTGCCCGCGCCAAGTCCATCAATGACCGGCCGGACACCCGCGAGATGGACATGCTGCTGGCCATCGGTGAGCAGGAGACCATCGCGCTGACCGCCATGGCGCTGCACGCGATCGGCGTGCCGGCCGTGTCCTACACCGGGGCGCAGGCGGGCATCCTCACCGACCAGGTTTTCACCAAGGCCAAGATCAAGCAGATCGTGCCCAAGGGCATCATGCAGGACCTCAAGGCCGGCAAGGTCGTCATCGTCGCGGGCTTCCAGGGCATCAACGAGGCCGGCCAGATCACCACGCTCGGCCGCGGTGGCTCCGACCTGACCGCCATCGCCCTGGCCGCCGCCTGCCGGGCTGACAAGTGCGAGATCTACACGGATGTGGACGGCGTCTACACGGCCGACCCGCGCATCGTGAAGTCCGCGCAGAAGATTCAGGAGATCAGCTACGACGAGATGCTCGAGCTGGCCAGCCTCGGCTCCAAGGTCATGCAGTCACGCTCCGTCGAGTTCGCCAAGAAATACGGCGTCGTGTTCGAGGTCCGCTCCAGCTTTAACCACAACCCAGGAACCATCGTGAAAGAAGAAGTCGCCTACATGGAAAAAGTCATCGTCCGCGGCGTCGCCGTCGACAAGGACCAGGCCAAGGTCGTCATCAGCGGCTTGCCCGACAAGCCGAGCTCCGCCGCCACCATTTTCAACGCGCTGGCTGACGCCAGCATCAACGTGGACATGATCGTCCAAAACGTCGCGCACACCGGTGGTGTGGACCTGACCTTCACGGTGCAGCGCGACGATGTGCAGAATGCGGTCAAGGTGCTGCCGCCCGTGCTGAAGAAACTCGGCGGCGGTTCGATCAAGGCCTACGACAACATCGCCAAGCTCTCCGTGGTTGGGGTCGGCATGCGCACGCACGCCGGCGTGGCGGCGGCGCTGTTCACCGCGCTGGGCGACAAGGGCATCAACATCCAGCTCATCGGCACCTCGGAGATCAAGATCACCCTCGCGGTGGACCGCGCCAAAGCCGACGAGGCCGTGCGCGCCGCCCACGAGGCGTTCGGGCTTTCGAAGTAAAGATCCACGGGCAAGCTCCGAGGCATTCCAACCTTTCGCGGCTAGCGGATTTTGTGGGAGCGACCTTGGTCGCGACATTGAACACCCTGCGTCGCGTGCAAGCACGCTCCCACAACTTCCACCCAAGCCGGAGAATGCTCGGTGAGATTAAACCCACCGGGAATAAGACCGGATTGACGCCGCCACGCTTCCCGCCTCGGATAGCAGCATGAAATTCGTCAGCACCCGCGGCCAGACCGAGCCCCTCGGCTTTACTGATGCCGTGGCCACCGGACTGGCGCCGGATGGCGGGTTGTTCCTGCCGGAGAAACTGCCGAATCTGATCCCGCACCTGCCCCAGTGGGAGCGTCTTGGTTATGCCGATCTGGCGTTTGCTTTCCTCCAGCTTTTTGCCACGGACGTGAAGCCGGAAGCGCTGTGCGGCATCGTCCAAAAAACCTACGGCACTTTCGGCTCGGCCGACACCCTCGCACCGCTGCGGAAACTCGACGACAAGCTGTTTGTGCTGGAGTTGTTTCACGGGCCGACCCTGGCTTTCAAGGATTTTGCCCTGCAGCTGCTCGGCAACTTATATGAGCATCAGTGCGCGCAGCGCGGACAGGGGATCAACGTGCTCGGCGCCACGTCGGGCGACACCGGCGCCGCCGCGATCCACGGTCTCGTGGGCAAACCCAACACGGCCATCTTCATCCTCTATCCCGAAGGCCGCATCTCGCCACTGCAGGAACGCCAGATGACCTGCACCGGCGCGGACAATGTCCATGCCATTGCCATCGACGGTAGTTTCGACGACGCGCAGCGGGTGCTGAAGGAAATATTCAGCGACACGGATTTCGCCACGACGCAGCGCCTTTCCGCCGTCAACTCGGTCAACATCGCCCGCGTGTTGGGTCAAAGTATTTATTATCTTTCGGCCTGGCTGCGGTTGCCCGCGGCCGAAAGAGGCAGCATGGAGTTCGTCGTGCCGACGGGCAATTTCGGCAACGTTTTTGCCGGATGGCTGCTGCAGCGGATGGGGCTACCAATCCGCGGGTTCAAGGTGGCGACCAACCGGAACGACATCCTGCACCGGTTGTTCAACACGGCCGAATACCGCAGCGAGGCCGTGCAGCCCAGTCTTGCCCCCTCGATGGACATCCAGGTGGCGTCGAATTTTGAGCGGTTCCTCTACTACGCCTTCGACGAGAACCCGACGCGGGTCAAGGCGGTCATGGCGCAGATCAAGGCAACGGGCACCTACCGTTTCGACGTGCTCAACAAGGCGACGTTCAGCTCTTCGCGCGCGACGGACGAAGAAATCACCGGTATCATCCGCCGGATTTATGAGCGTTACCACTATGAGGTCGATCCGCACACGGCCTGCGCTTTCAAGGACCTGAATCCGGCGCGCACCAGCGTGGTGCTGGCCACGGCGCACCCCGCGAAATTCCCCGAAGCGATCCGGGCCGCCACAGGGCAGACGCCCACGCACCCGGCCCTGGAAGCGCTCAAGGCCCGGCCCATCGTGAAGCACCGCCTGCCGGCCGAGGCGGCGGCGATCAAGGCTTTCCTAGCGCAGCACGCGGTTTGAGTTTCTAGGACCACTTCTCAGCGCAGGCGGCCAACTACGCCAAGGCGCGACCGACCTATCCGCCGGCCCTGTTTGCGGAGTTCGCCCGGCTGGCACCGGACCAGACCTTGGCCTGGGACGCGGGCACGGGCAACGGGCAGGCGGCGGTTGGTCTGGCGGCCCACTTCGAGCGGGTGGTGGCGACGGAGCCCAGCGCGGCGCAGTTGGCCAAGGCGGTTCCGCATCCGCGCGTGGTCTACCACACTGCCGCCGAAACAGCGCCGCTGCTCGGTGAGTCGTCGGTGGACCTCGTGACGGCGGCGCAGGCGGTGCATTGGTTCGACCGGCCCAAATTCTACGCCGAGGTGAAGCGGGTCCTGCGCCCGGGCGGAGTGGTGGCGCTATGGACCTATGGATTGTGCGCGATCACCCCGGAGATCGATGCGGCGGTCCACCGCTTCTACGCGGGGCCGGTCGGTCCCTATTGGCCTCCGGAGCGCCACCACCCGGAGACCGGCTACCGGGAGCTGGATTTTCCCTTCACCGAGCATCCCTTTCCCGCCGTCGCGATGGAGCGCGATTGGACACTGGCCGAGTTCGCCGGCTATCTGCGGACGTGGTCGGCGGTGGCCCGTTTCAGCCAGGAGCAGGGCTTTGATCCCGCGGTCGCGGTGGAGGCGGAGCTGGCGCCACTGTGGGGCGCGGATTTGCGGAGGGTGTGCTGGCCGCTGTCCGGCCGGCTCGGCCAGCTGGCGGGTTGAGGCACTGCGGCCGAGATGGTTGCGGCGTTGGCGCGCTCAATAAAAGCGGCCGGAGTCGGGAAATTTATTCCACGAAATCCTCTCGCCCCGGGCCGCAAGAACCGCACTCTAGCCAGCCATGCCATTCCGCCTGCCCGCCTCCCGCATCAATTGGACCAACAGTTCATTCCTGATTGGCACCTTCGTGGTGACCTGCACGGCGGTGCCCGTTTACCTGTGGTTCTATGGCGTGGATCTGTTCCAGGTGCTGCTTTTTCTGACCTTTTTCATCGCGACCGGACTCAGCATCACGCTGGGCTACCACCGGCTATTTTCGCATGTAGCGTTCAAGGCCAGCTGGCCGGTGCGGCTGGTCACGCTGATCTTCGGGGCGGCCGCCTTCGAGAACAGCGCGATGCACTGGGTCTCCGACCACCGCCGGCACCACAAGCATGTGGACGGCGAAATGGATCCCTACGATATTTCCCAGGGTTTCTGGTTTGCGCACATGGGTTGGATTCTCTTCAAACTCGATGCCGAGCCACCGTTGGACAACATCCAGGATCTGCGCAAGGACCGGATCTTCATGTGGCAGGATCGTTATTATGTCACCATCGCCGTGGGGGTCGGTTTCGTGTTGCCGTCACTCCTAGGTTATTGGCACGCGGGTTGGCCGGGCGCCCTGGGTGGTTTGCTGCTCGCCGGCGTCGCCCGGGTGACAGCGGTCCAACATATGACCTTTTTCATCAACTCACTCTGCCATACGATCGGGAGCCAGCCCTACTCGGACAAATGCAGCGCACGCGACAGCTGGATCATGGCGATCTTCACTTTTGGCGAGGGCTACCACAACTTTCACCACGAGTTTCAGCACGATTATCGCAACGCCGTGAAATGGTGGCAGTGGGACCCGACGAAATGGACCATCTGGACGCTGGCGAAACTGGGCCTGGTGCGCGATCTGCGCAGTGTGCCCGAGGAAAAAATCTTGCTCACCCAACTGGCGGACACCCGGCGCCGGCTCAGCGAAAAGCTCGCTTGTCCCAAGATCAGCGCCAATGCCCGGCTCCACGAGTTGCTGCAATCCTCGGACGCCAAGCTGCAAGAACTCGGCCAACGTTGGGCGGCCCTCAAGGCGCAGTATGTGGAGAAGGCGGACGCCTTTAAGGCCCAATATTCCGAAAAAGCTGATGCCCTGAAGACACAATATACCGAGAAGGCGGAGGCCATGAGGGTAGAATATTCCGGCCGTGCGATCGCGCAGCTCGACGAGGCCAAGGCGGCGCTCGCTGATATGCGCCGCGAGGTGCAGCAGGCGCTGCAATTGCTGGAGCACGCCACCGTGGCGGCCTGAGGCCGGGGGCTGGCTCAGAGCAACGGGGCGAGCAGCCGGGCGATCTCCTCGCTGACGCGCGGGACGAGCGCCTGTTCCTTGCGCGACTCGGGCATGGGCTTGGAGTGGGTGAAAATCTCCTCCATCCAACGGCCGATGGCCTTGGCGTCGGCCGGCGAGTAGGTGACGGCGCCGACCTCAAAGTTGAGGAACAAGCTGCGCAGATCCATGTTGGCCGAACCGAAGAGACCTGTCTGTTCGTCCACCAGGAGCATCTTGGCGTGGTTCATACCCGGACCGTAAAGCAGGACCTTGACGCCGGCCTCGCGCAGGACGCGCAGGTAGTGGCGGCGGGCGAGGTCGGTGATGGGGTGGTTTGAGCGCGCCGGCACCACGAGGCGGACGTCGATGCCCGCCCGGGCTTGCACCAACAGGGAGCGGAACAGCACTTCGTCGGGGATGAAGTAGGGCGTGACAATCCACACGCTGCGTTCCGCCTGTTGGACAAGCGAGAGGATGCCCTCGTAGAGCGGATCACCCGCCACATCGGGACCGCTGGCGACAATCTGCACCTCGCTGTCACCTACCACAGCCGGCACTTCCACCGGCAGCTCCTGCCGCAGTCTGGTCAGCGACTGACCGCTGGCAAAGGCCCAGTCCGCCAGAAAAATCTCATCCAGCAGGCGCACCGCCGGGCCCTCGATGACTCCGCCCAGATCGCGCCACCGGCGTTTGAGGGGAGTGGGGCCCATGTATTCGCTGGCCAGATTGCGGCCGCCGAGCGCGGCGATGCGGTGGTCGAAGATGGCGATCTTGCGATGATTCCGCAGGTTGGCCGAGGAGGGGCTCTGCAGTGGCATCACGGGCATGAATTTCACGACTTCGCCGCCGGCACGTCGCAGAGGATCGCAGAAGCCGCGGCTGCTGAGGTAACTGCCGAGGCCGTCGAGCAACAGGCGGACTTTGACGCCTTCCTTGGCGCGCTGGGCCAGCAGCCTGATGATGCGTTTGCCCACGGCATCGCGTCCAAGAATGAAGGTCATGAGGTGGATGCTGTGTTTGGCGTGGAGGATCGCGCGCTCGAGCCGCTCGAAGGATTCCTCACCGGTGGTGAGCAGATGCACCCGATTGCCACCCAGCGGCGGACAAGCGCCGTTGAGGACGAGCACCCGCGCGGCAAAGGTGTCGGCCGAGGCGGCCGGCGGAGCACCAGGGATGACTGGGCACAGCTGGGCCTTGCGCGCGGCGAGCTGCTTGAGCTTGCGGCCGCCGAACATCAGGTAAAGCGGCACGCCAATGTAGGGCACAAAGGCGATCGCCAGGAGCCAGGCAAAGGTGTTGCCCGGCTGCTTGCGCTCGCTCATGAGGCGGGCAATGGCAAAGAAGGCCAACAGGAAGCCGATGACCGTGAGCAGGTGCGGGAGCAGGCCGTTGATGACCGGGTGCTCGATGAGCGCGTCGTAATATCTTTTCAGCGTCTCCATCGGCCGTAAAGATAACCCACTGGGATCACAGTAGGCAAGCGGCCCTCGGAGCGGATTTGACCAGACGGTAAGCAAAAAATCCCACTACCCTTTCAGGTAGCGGGATTTCGTTAAATTGGTGGTGGAGACTGGAGTCGAACCAGTGAACGGCAAGAGCCGAATTGATTTACAGTCAACGTCCTTTGGCCACTTGGATACTCCACCATCAAGCAAACGAGCGGTGAAGGTATGCGGGGGATTTTGGCTTTGCCAAGAGGTTTTTCCCATTTGCCGCTGATTAATCAAAGGACCCCGGACTCCCGGAAGCTGTAGTAACCGCGACCCAGTGGGTCCGCCGGCGCCCGCCCGACGATCACGTGGTCGAGCAACTCGATATCCACGGCTTTGGCTGCGTCCCGCAGTTGCCGGGTTACCTGCACATCGGCGGCGCTGGGAGCCGGGTCGCCGCTGGGATGGTTGTGGACACAGACGATGGCCGTGGCGCCTTGCCGGATGGCCTCGCGGAAGACCTCGCGCGGATGGGCGAGGCTGCTAGTGGCCGTGCCCGAAGTGATTTCGACCTGCTTCAGCAGCCGGTTCTTGCGGTTGAGGCAGAGCACCCAGAATTTCTCCACGGCGAGGCCGGCGATCTGGGACTGGAAATGGGCATGGATCAGTGCGGGGCGGTTAAAGATCTCGTCCTCGGGCTCCGCCCCCTTGGCCATGCCACGGCGTACTATTTCCATGACCGTGACCAGTTGCAGGGCCTTGACGCGGCCAATGCCGGTCAGGCGGCGGAAGTCGGCCTCGTGCCACTTGACCAAGGCGGTGAGCGAGCCGGCCTCGGCCAGGAGCCGCTGCGCAATGCTGATGACGTTGTGCCCTTTGCTGCCGCTGCGCAGCAACATGGCAAGTAGTTCGGTGTCGCTGAGAGCGCCCGGACCGAGTTTCTCCATGCGCTCCTGCGGGCGGTCTTGGACCGCGAGGTCCTTGACGCGGAGGGGAGGGGGGCGGTCGTCGCTCATTGGCCGTGGTGCTCCTCCCGCTGGCCCGCGAGTGTCGCACTCAGAAGTGCTTCACGTAGGCGTTGCGACGGAGTTTCTCAAGCCAGCGCTCGGTGGCCTGGCGCGAGCCTTGTTGGACAAGCGTCTTCTCGATGTCGGGACGAACCTCGTCAAGCGAGAGAACGCCGGCGTGCTTGCGCTCCTCGACATAGAAGAGAAACGCACCTTCGGGCATGATGAGGGGCTCACTGCGCTGGTCTTTCTCGAGGGTGAAGATGACATCACTGAATTCCTTGCGCAGATCCGAACGGCGTTGCCAGCCCCAGTCGCCGCCTTTGCCTTTCCGGGAGTCCTGGCTGTATTTGCGCGCCACGTCCCCGAAATCCGTGCCCGCCATCAATTCGTTGACAATGGTGGACGCCTTGCCCCGCAGCGTCTCATCGGTGTCATCCGCACTGCGAGTGACCTGGATGAGGCGGAGGTGCACACTGTCTTCCTGATAGAAGCGGTCCTTGTTTTCGGCGTAGAAGGCCTCGATCTTCACCGGACTGATGGTGCTGGCGGACTTGGCTTTCTGCTGACGCATATAGCCGTAAATCATGTCTTCCTCCTGCTCCTTGCGATAATCCTTATGGGAGATGCCGCGGGAACGAAGATAGGCGAGGAATTTGCTGCGGTCGCCGTCGAATTGGGTGATGATGGTTTCCGAAATGGCGTTGTCTACATAGCTGGACGGAACGCGGCGTTTTTCGTCCGAATAAAATTCCTTAACAATGAGCACGCGATCGATGAGGTTCTGGACGATGTCCTCCTGCAGGGCCTCCAGTTTTTCGTTAAATTCCTTTTCGCTGCGACTTTGTTTTTGGATCTCGGGCACCAAGGGGCCGACTTCGCGGCGCACATCGTCCACGGTGATCACATGGTCTTCCGCGATGGCAACTATACCGTTGGCGTAACGTAGGTTAAGATTGTCTGGCGGTGTCGCGCTCTGCTGGGCGCGCACGGTGACCGCGCCAAAGGCCAAGCTGATGAAAGCGACTAATGATGCGGGAAATGCGCGGAAACCTCGTAGACTCATGGAACGGATAGATTTTGCAGGAAAATATTTATTTCCCTCAACCTTGCAAGGGGGGTGGGTGCGGTCAAGCGGGGAAAGCGGCTGCTCAGTTGGATGAAATCGTCGCGCCGGCCGGAATTGCGCAGGCACTTCAGGCGGTGGCCTTGGGTTTCGACGGACAAAACGCCCTTTTGTTCCGCCCGGACCCGGATTTCGGTGACCAGCAACAGTGCCCGGACCGGTTCGCCGATTTTCCCGAAGCGATCCCGCAGCTCGGCTTCGATCTCCTTCACCTGCTTGGGACTCTCCGCCATCGCCAGCCGGCGGTAAAAATCGATGCGCAGGCGCGTCTCCCCGATGTAGGCGGCGGGCAGGCGCGCCTGAATCCGGGCGATCTCGCCCTCGATCCGCTCGGCTTGCTTCAGGGCGCTGAAACTGTCGGTCGCCTCCGCGCGCGCTTCCGTGCCCGCCCCCTCGCCGACGAAGACGAAATCGAGCTTCACGGTGGCGCGGACCAGCGCCGCGTGCTTCTCGCCCTTCAAGCGCGCCACGCTCTGCCGCAACAACTGGCAGTAGAGCTCGAAGCCGACCCCCACGATGTGGCCGCTCTGCTCCGCGCCGAGCAGGTTTCCGGCGCCACGCAGTTCCAGATCACGCATCGCAATGCGGAAGCCCGCCCCGAGCTGGTTATGCTGGCGCATCGCGCTCAGGCGTTGCCGCGCGACATCCAGCAACCGCGCATGCCGGTGCAGCAGCAGGTAGGCATAGGCCTGATGCTTGAAGCGACCGACGCGCCCGCGAAGCTGATAGAGCTGGGACAAGCCGAACCGATCCGCGCCCTCGATGATCAGCGTGTTGCAGTTCGGGATATCCAGCCCGCTCTCAATGATCGTGGTGCAGACCAGCACTTGGTATTTGCCGGCGACAAAGTCGGTCATCATCCGCTCCAGGCCGTCCGCGCCCATCCGCCCGTGGCCGACGCCGATGCTCACTCCCGGCAGGAGTTTGCGGAGCTGGGCGGCGACCAGATCAATGCTCAACACCCGATTGTGCAGGTAGAACACCTGGCCACCGCGCCGCAGTTCGTGGTGGATCGCCTCGACCACGAGTTTTTCCTCGTAGCTCCGGACGATCGTCTGGATCGGCAGCCGGTTGGCGGGCGCCGTCTCAATGGTGCTGAGGTCGCGGGCGCCGGTCAGCGCGAGGTAGAGGGTGCGGGGAATCGGGGTGGCGCTCATTGAGAGCATGTCCACGTGCGCCCGCCAGCGCTTGAAGACCTCCTTGTGCTTGACGCCAAAGCGTTGCTCCTCGTCCACGATCACGAGGCCAAGGTCCGTGAACTTCACGTCGGATTGCAGCAGGCGGTGCGTGCCGATGAGGATGTCGATCTTGCCCGCGGCCAAGGCGGCCAGGATGCCTTGCTGTTCCTTCCGCGTGCGGAAACGGCTGAGCATTTCCACCGCGACCGGGTAGCCGGCCATGCGCTCCCGGAAGGTGTTCAGATGCTGCTGGGCCAGCACGGTGGTGGGGACAAGGACGGCCACCTGTTTGCCTCCCATCACGGCCTTGAAGGCGCCGCGGATGGCCACCTCGGTCTTGCCAAAACCGACATCCCCGCAGAGCAACCGGTCCATGGGGCGCGTGCGCTCCATGTCGGCCTTGAGATCGACGATGGCCTTGGCCTGGTCGCGCGTCTCGGGGAAGGGGAACGCCGCCTCGAACTCGCGCATCCAGACGTTATCAGGCGCAAAGGCATGGCCGGGTTGGGCCTCGCGCTGGGCCTGAATCCGCAGCAACTCCGCCGCCAGGTCGAGCGTGGAACGCTCGGCCGACAGGCGCGCTTTCTCCCAGCGGCCCGAGCCGACGCGCCCGAGCTGGGGTTTGGTTCTGGTCAGGCCCACGTAGCGGCTGATGAGGTGCGACTCCTGCAGCGGCACATGCAGGGTAACCCGGTCGTCAAACTCCAGGGAGATGACCTCGCGGATGCCGTCACCGGACTCGAGTTTGGTCAGGCCGCGATATTGGGCGATGCCGTGCGACAGGTGCACCACGAAATCACCTTCGGCCAACTCGGAGAAATCCAGCAGCTGGTCCACGGCGGACGTCGCGGCGAGGGCCCGCTGCGGCCCCGGGCGGCGGGTCCGCCGCCGTCCGAAAATCTCAGTCTCGGATACCACCACGAGGCCCGCAACGTCTTTCGTGGGAGCGAGCTTGCTCGCGACTTAAGCAGTATTTTCGCGAGCAAGCTCGCGCCCACCGCCAGAACGAAACGTCACCC
>JANNDM010000069.1:0-15837 GCA_031387725.1 Verrucomicrobiota bacterium
GCGAAGTTGGTGGAGCCGGTGGCCCCGAAATCGTCGTTGGTCGAGGTCGCGCCATTGGCGGTCTCGAGCCGGAAGCCGGCCGTCCAGTTCTTGCTGAAGGAGACGGTCGGGCCGAACCGGAAGCGATAGCGGTAACGGCTGCGGTCATTGTTGGCCCCCACCGAGGCGGCGGCGAAGTTCGGGACCTCGTTGTCGTATTGGTAGCGGATGCGCACGTCACCAGCGAGGCGGAAGCCCGTCACAGTCGAGGCGAGGTTCAGCTTGCCGGCCGGCGTGTTGGCCACGAAGTCCTTGACCAGCTCGGCGCGGAGATCCTCGGCCTCCGTGTCGCTGATGATGCCCTTGCGCAAGAGAATCTCGATCAAGGGGCCGCTGTCTTGGGCCAGCACGGGGCCGGCGCAGAGAAGCGCAGCCACGAATGCGAGCAGTTTGGTTTTGAGTTTGAACATGGGAGCAGGTGTCTGGGTTTGGAATCGCTCCGGTGATTGGACCGAAGCGTAGGCGGATAATAGAGGCCGATTGTTACGGTCCCGTGTCGCCCGTGTGACAAACAGGGCAATACCGATGCCTGAAGGTGGAACCCGATCTCCGGGCGGGTTTCCGTATGCGCAGCGCGCCCGGAGGTCGCGCTCCACCCCCGCTCTCGCCTGCCCCTAGCCCGCCTGCGCCGCCGCCAAGTGCCCCGGCACGCCCCGCCCTTCCAGCAGCGCCAGCAACAGGTCGTTCTTCACCAAAATCCCTGCCAACCGGCCGGTGCCGGCTTCGACCACGGGCAAGGTTTGGCCCGCATGCAGGGCGAAAACCCGCAAGGCCTCGGCCAAAGGTGCCGGCAGGGCGACCGAGGGCACATCATCCCGCAGCAAATCCCCCGCAATGACATGCGCCGCGACCGCCGGGTCGCTCAAGTAAGGCTTGATATCGTGCAGCGAGATCGCGCCGGCATAACCGCCCTCAAGCGTGGTCACATAGATTTCCTCATGCCGGGATTGCAGGAAGAGCCGTGCAATTTCCTCGAAGCGCGCGGTGAGCAGGACCGGCGCAGCCTGGGGTTTGACGAGATCCGCCACCACGCCGGCGAGGCGCACGGTTTCCGGCGCCTCCGCCGCTTTCTTCTGCAAGGCCTCGCTGTAGAGCGACTGGCTCTCGAGGCCGCGCGCCGTGTAATAGGCGATCACGCTGCACAACATGAGCGGCATGATGATATCGTAGCTCAAGGTCATCTCGAAGAGCATGATGATGGCCATGACCGGCGCATGACTGGCCGCCGCCAGCAAGGCACCCATGCCGACCAGCGCGAAAGCCCGGGGATCGTGCGCGCCGAGCGGCCAGACTGCGTTGACCGCGAAGCCATAAAGATACCCGATACTTGCCCCCATGAACAGCGTCGGCGTGAACACCCCGCCCGGCGCCCCCGAGCCGAACGACGCCGCCGTCGCCGCCCACTTGCACACCAGCACCAGCACGAGCGTCGTCCACACCAGCTGACCGTTGAGGGTTGAAACCACCACGCTGTCTCCGTTACCGCAGACCTCCGGCACCCACACCGCCAGTCCGCCCACCACCAGACCGCCCAGCGCGAGCCGCGCCGGCACCGGCAGTTTGGTGCGCGCAAACCAGCCTTCCACTATCCGCAGCGACCGCAGGAAAAACGGCGCCACCGTGCCCGCCAGCAGGCCGAGCACCACGAACGGCCCAATCTCCCACAGGGAGTGCAAGGTGAAGCTCGGCACGGCGTAGAGCGTATGCGCCCGGGACAGCGCCCGCATGGTCAGGGTCGCGGCGACCGCCGACACCACGAGCGGCCCGAGGCTCTCCATGGCGATGGTGCCAAGAATGATCTCGGCCACGAAAAAGGAACCTGCGATCGGCGCGTTGTAGGCCGAGGCGATGCCCGCCGCCGCGCCGCACGCGACCAGCAGGCGCAGTTGGGGCGCCGACATGTTGCGCCAGCGGCCGAGCCACGAGGCGGCGACCGCCGCCAGTTGCACCAGCGGCCCCTCGCGGCCGATCGAGCCGCCGGAGGCGATGGAAAACATCGCCGCCGTGCTTTTCACCAGGCTGGCCCGCACCGGCAGCTGTCCGCTGCCGATCAGGATCGCTTCCATGTAATCCGTGGAACTCTGGCCCTCATGCAATCGCTTGCCAAAAAGCAGCACGAGTCCCGCCATCAGTCCGCCCACGACGGGAATGCCGAGTCGCTGCCACCACGCGAGCTCGCGGAATGAATCCACCATGCCGTCGGTCGTCCCGGTCAGCAGGCTGTGGATGAGGTCCACCCCACCCCGGAACAGCAGCGCCGCCAGCGCTCCCAGCACGCCCGCCACGGCGGCCCAGCACAACGTCTCCTGCCACGGCGAGGGCCGCAGTTTCTCGATGATCCACAGTCGCCAGCGGAGCAGGCGCAGCAGGCGCTCATAGAATTGCGGCACCATCTCCTTCATGCCCCCAACCTGCCACGCCGGGGGTGGCTGACAAGGATTGTTCGTGTCAGGCGACCGGGGGGGGCGGCGCCGGCAGCACGGCCACGGCCGCATTCAGCATCTCGGCCTCGCCGGTCTCCACGGCGCTGAGCTGGATGAGGCTGTTCAATGAACTGAAATGCTTGGTCCACTCGAAGTCGCCGGAGTGGCCGCCGACCACCTGGTTGAAGAGCTGTTTTTTCTCGGACTTCAGCGCCTGGATGCGCTCCTCGATCGTGCCGGCCGTGACCATGCGGTAGACGAACACCGTGTTCGTCTGGCCGATGCGGTGCACCCGGTCGATCGCCTGGTCCTCCACCGCGGGGTTCCACCACGGGTCGAGCAGGAACACATAATCCGCGGCATGCAGCGTGATGCCCGTGCCGGCGGCCTTCAGACTCACCAACATGGCCGCCGCCCCCGTCGCCGACTGGAAATCCTTCACCGGCTTCTGCCGGTCCACGGTCATGCCCGTGATCTCATAGCGCGGCAGCTCCGGGTAATGCTCGACCAGCGCCGTGCGCACGCGGTTGAGCAGCGTCACGAACTGCGAGAAGATGACGACCTTGTGCCCGCTGGCCACGACCTCCTCGAGTTTCTCCACCAGCAGCTGCAGCTTGCCGCTGTCCGTCAGCGGCGAAGTCATCCACGGCAACAGGTCGGGATCGCAGCACACCTGCCGCAGGCGCGTGAGTAGCGCGAGGAAGCCGAAGGATTTTTCGCGCAGGGCGAGGCCGATGTCCTCGCCGAGCCGCGCCAGACCCTCGGTGCAGATGCGGGCGTATTCGGCGCGCTGCACATCGGAAAGCGGGCAGAGCAGGTCCATCTCGACCTTGGGCGGCAATTCCGTCGCCACCTCGTTCTTGGTGCGGCGCAGGATGAACGGCGCCACCTGCTGGCGCAGGCGGTTCATCGTCCGCTCGCGGTCCTGCACCAGCGCCGCCTCGAATCCGGCGCGGGAGCCGAGCAAACCGGGCAGGATGTAGCGGAAGATGGACCAGAGATCGAGCTGCCGGTTCTCCAGCGGCGTGCCCGTCAGCACGAGCCGGTGCTGCGTCCGGATGGCGAAGCAGGCCTGCGTGACCTTGGCGTCGGGATTCTTGATGAACTGCCCCTCGTCGAGCACCGCGTAACCGAACTCGGTCGTCTCGAGCAGGGCGCGGTGCTTGCGCAGCTGGGTGTAGCTCGCCAGCCAGATGCACGGCGCCTTGTTGGTTTTGAAATCATTCCCCGATTTCAGAATGTCGATCTTCGCCTCCGGATAAAACCGCGCCAGCTCCTCCCGCCAGACCGGCACGACGCTGGCGGGGCAGACGACGACGTGGCGGTGCTTCGGCAGCGGTCGCGTGCGCAGCAGCGCGATGACCTGGGCCGTCTTGCCCAGGCCCATCTCGTCGGCGAGCAGGCCGTGGCACTCGGTCTCGCAGAGGTGGTGCATCCACTCGACCCCGCGGCGCTGGTAGTTGCGCAGAAAGTCCGGCAGCACCGGCGGCGCGGCGGGCGGCGTCAGCACCTTCTGGCGCCAGGCCTCGATCTCGGCGCCGAGCGTGACCTTGATCCGATGGTCGTTGAACAGGGAGAAAATCAGGTAGGGCGGAATCTCGCCGGCGGAGGAAGTGTCGGCGAGGTTGCGACACCACTGGTGGTAGCCCTCGAGTTTTTCCGGAGCCAGCGTGACGATGCCGAGGTCGGGCAGCAGCATCGGGCTGCGGCCGTGCTTGAGCAGCGCAGCGGCCTGCTCGTCGGTGAGCAATCTTTCCCCGGCCCGGAAAATCCAGCGCAAGTTCAGGCCGGCATCGCCGCGCCGGTCGGCCACGGCCTCGATCTCGATGGCGCGCGAGCCCGACTTGATGATGTTCACCTTCACGTCGAGCTCGATGGCGAATTGCTTTTTCCAGTGCGGCAGCAGATCGCGCAGGAAGCCCGGGATGTCAGCCAGTGCGTCGAGCGCGTAGGCGTGCGAGGACTGGTTGTAGCGGAAATGGGCCTTGCGGGCGTAGGTGGCCAGCGCGATGAGCTTGGCGCGCTCGGCGGCGGTCGGGTGGTTGACGGTGTTGCCGAGGGCCGGGATGCGGCTGCGGCCGCTTTTCCAGTAGGCAAGGAAGACCAGGCCGTCGTTGTTGGTCGTGAAGCTCAGCAGCAAGTCGCGGGGCGGCGTGTCGGTTTTCGGTGTGCCGTTGCCCGTCCCGTTGCCCGCCTCGTGCTGGCCGTTGCCGTTGCCGCCGGGGGATGGGGCGGCCGGGGCCGGGCTGGACTTGGGCGCGCCGCCGGGCAGCAGTGCGTTCATCTCGTCCACCAGCAGTTCCTCGATCTCATGCAGGCCCGCCACCGCGATCGCGTGGGCCAGCAGCAGGTCCGTGGAGGAGGAGCGCACCTTGATCCGGTCGTCTTCCCACTCGATCACGGCGTATTCCTCCTTTTTTTCCACCTTGCGGTGGATGATGGCGTCCTTGGCCCCCAGCTCGACCTCGCGGATCTCCCCGTCGCGATACATGGCGTGGCCGCGCTCCACTTGGGCTGGGTCAAACTGTTCCTCCCACTCAACCTCCAGCCGGTCGAACCAGAATTCGAGGGATTGCGGAGTGTAGATGCGCTTGGGCCCGTGGGATTGCATCAAGTTAAAAGCAAGACGTTAGAAACTATCCCGGCGCCCGCGCAACCCCAATTTCGCCGGTCTGCCCGGTGGTTGCGGCTGAGCATTTTGCACAAACGTAACCCCCTCGACACCGGTTCTTCACCCGCTTCGCGCATGCTCGGCTGGCGCTCGACGGCTGGCAGGTTGCCGCCGCCCGGGCCGAAATCGTTGAATTCCATCCCTAGTCCCGCCGCTTGCGGCATAATTTCTCCCAAGCCATCAGGGCGCCCCGCGAAAGGTGGGGCGCTCAACCTTGCCCTCGTAACCGAAACCTACTCACCCGAAATCAACGGCGTCGCCATGACGCTGGGCCATCTTGTGCACGGCCTCACGCAGCGTGGTCATCAGGTCACGGTCATCCGCCCGCGCCAGCGCCGCGAGCATGCCATGGCTGCCTTTCAAGACACCGGCGCCGTCACCCAGCATTTGCTGCCCGGCCTACCCATCCCGGGCTATCCCCTGCTCCGTTTCGGCCTGCCCGCCGGTGGCCGGCTTCGCCGCCTCTGGCGCCAGACCCGCCCCGACCTCGTCCACATCGCCACGGAGGGCCCGCTCGGGTTTTCCGCGCTCAATGCCGCCCGCGCCCTCGGCCTGCCCGTCACCTCAAGTTTCCACACCAATTTCCACCACTACACGCACGACTATCGCTTCAGCTGGCTGTTCTCCCTTACCGCGAAGTGGCTGCGCTATTTCCACAACCGCACGCTCCGCACCTTCGCCCCCACCCGCGAGCTGTGCGACCAACTGGCGGCGGAGGGCTACCACAACCTCCGGGTGCTCTCCCGCGGCGTGGACCCCGGCCTGTTCACCCCTGCCCGGCGCGACCCGGCCCAACGCCTCGCCTGGGGCGCCCACGGCGACGACCCGGTCGTCATCCACACCGGCCGACTCGCCCGCGAGAAAAACTACGCGTTGATCACGCGGGCTTACGACGCCATGCGGGCCGCCAATCCGCGCTGCCGTTTCGTGGTCGTCGGCGACGGTCCGCTGCGGGCCGAACTCGCGGCCCTGCTGCCTTACGCCCGCTTCACGGGCTTTGTGGACCGCCGCGTCCTTGCCTCCCACTATGCCTCTGCCGACATATATCTCCACGCCAGCGTGACCGAGACCTATGGCAACGTCGCGGCCGAGGCGCTGGCCAGTGGACTTGCCTTTGCCGGTTATGACTACGCCGCCGCGCATGAACTCGTGCGGCCGGGGGAAAACGGCCTGCTCGTGCCGCGCGGCGACGAATCCGCCTTTGTCGCCACCGCGGTCCGCCTTGCCACCGACCCGGCCCTCGCCACCCGCCTGCGCGTCCGGGCCGCCGCCGCAGTGGCGGCCCGCTCCTGGGACAACGTCGTCACCCCGTTTGCCGCCAACCTCGCCGAGGTGATCACCGGGCATGAGGACGTTACCAGCAAGCCAAATTCGGCCTGCCCCGCCTACCCATGAGCAAACTCTGCGTCCGCACCGTTATCCTGTCCGACATCCACCTCGGCACGCCGCACAGCAAGGCCGAGGAAGTCACTCACTTCCTCAAGCACGTCCGTTGCGACCGCCTCATCCTCAACGGCGACATCATCGACGGCTGGCGCCTCAAGCGCGACGGCCAGTGGACCAAGGCCCACACGCGCTTCGTCCGCCGCGTGCTCACCATGATCCAGAAGCGCGACACCGAGGTCGTCTACCTCCGCGGCAACCACGACGATTTCATCGGCCGTCTCCTGCCGATGACCTTTGAACACCTGCGCCTCGTCGAGGACCACATCCTCGAGACCGCGCGCGGCCGCTACCTCGTGCTGCACGGCGACGTGTTCGACGGTGTCGTGAAGAACATGGTCTTCCTCGCCCACCTTGGTGACATGGGCTACGCGCTCCTGCTCCGACTCAACCGCGCCTACAACTGGTTCCGCCGCCTGCGGGGCAAGGAATACTTCTCGCTCAGCCAGGCCATCAAGGCCCGCGTCAAGCAGGCCGTCAGTTTCATCGGCAATTTCGAGGAGCAGGTCGCCGCCCTCGCCCGCGAGCGCGGTTGCGTCGGAGTCATCTGCGGCCACATCCACACGCCCGCCGACAAACTCATCGGCGGCATCCACTACCTCAACTCCGGCGACTGGGTCGAGTCGCTCACGGCTATCGTCGAGCACCACGACGGCCGCTTCGAGCTCGTCACGTTCAAGCAATTTGCCGCGCAGTTCCCGGTCGCGTCATCCGCTGCCGTCCCGGAAGAGATCGAGGAGCCGCTGCACCTGCCCGCCTTCCCCTGAGCCATGGCGAAAGTCCTGATCCTGACCGCCGGCTACGGCGAAGGCCACAACAGCGCGGCGCGCGCCCTCCAGGCTGCCTTCAACGAGCGGCCCGGCATCGAGGCCGAGCTGGTCGATCTCTTCGCGCTGCGCGCCCCGCGGCTCAACCACGTCTCGCGCCACGGTTATCTCCGGCTGATCAACACCGCTCCGAAGATCTGGAGCCGGCTTTACCGCTGGCTCGACGAGTCGCCGCGTGCGCCGTGGATGCTCCGCCTTCTCGCCAGCCATCGCCGCCTGCTCGGCCGGATTATCGCCGAGCAGCAACCCGTCGCCTTGGTCTCCACCTACCCTGTCTACCCGTGGCTGCTCAACCAGCTGCGCCGCGAGGGCGAGGTCTTCTGCCCGCATTACACGATCATTACTGATGCGCTGACCATCAATTCACTTTGGTATCGCACGCCGTCTGCCGGCTGGTTTGTCACTGATCAGGATTCGGCGGCCTATTTGCGCGTCCGGGGCGTGCCGGCGGCGAAAATCCATGTGAGCGGCTTCCCCGTCGCCCTCGCCTTTGCCGACCGCCCCGCCCAACTCACTCCGCCTGAGCCGGCCGGTCCGGTGCACCCGCACCGCGTTTTGTTCATGATCAACACCGGCCGCACCCGCGCTCTGGCCGTCGCCCGTGCGCTGCTGAAAAATCCCGCCTGGCAACTGACCATCACCGCCGGACGCGACGAAAGCCTGCGCCGCGAACTGCTCGCGCTGGCCGCCGACGCGCCGGCCAAGGCCGAGGTGCTCGGCTGGACCGACCGCATCCCCGAACTGCTCATGACGCACCACGTCGCCATCAGCAAAGCCGGCGGCGCCACCACGCAGGAATCCATCAACGCGCTCTGCCCGCTGATCGTGAGCCAGATCGTGCCCGGCCAGGAGGAGGGCAATTACGAGCTTATCCGCCGGAACGACGCTGGCACCCTCGCCGAGACAGCGGAGGATATCGCCGCGACCCTTGGGCGTCTCTTCGCCCGCGACGCCCAGCTGTGGCACCACTGGCGCACCAACCTGCGTCGTCTCGCCCAACCCAACGCCGCGCGCATGATCGCGGTCCAAGTCCTCCAGCCAAGCCCGCCTCCACCCCTTACCGAGTGTCATCCGTCCCCCCCCTGTGCTTGTCCCGGGCTGACCCCGGATAATGTGTAACGTATTGTATTACAAATTAACGGCGCCGAGCTGCGTGCGGATGACGGCCAACGTGCGCTCAGTCGCGCCGCGGTTGGACTCGCCCCACTCGCGCGCGGCGGTCGCCAGCCTCTCCCGCTGGGCCGCGTCCTGCAGCAACTCGACGGCCGCCGTGATGAGTTCGCTGTGCGTCTCCACCTTCCGCACGGCCCCGGCCTCGGTGAGCGTGCGGATGATGTCGCGGAAATTCGTCATACGCGGGCCGTGCAGCACCGGCTTGCCCAGCACCGCCGCCTCGACCGGCGTCTGGCCGCCGTCGTGGGGCGCGAGACTCTTGCCTGTGAACACCAGGTCCGCCATTTGGGTGAATTTCCGCAGTTCGCCCGTCGTGTCGCCGACCGCGACATCGACCGGGTCCGGCGCCACCCCGGCGGACCGGAAATGAAAACTGAGCCCCGATTTCTCCAGCAGCCCACGCAGTTCCTCGCGTCGCTCGGCATGCCGCGGCACGAGCAGGAGCGAAACTTTCAAGCCATGCTCGCGTGCCGTCTTGAGCGCCGTGAGCAGCGCCGTCTCCTCGCCCCCCCAGGTGGAGGAGCCGAGCAGCACCAGTCCGCCGGCCGGCAGGCCGAGTTCGCGGCGCAGCGCCGACTTGTCCGACTCGGCCAGCAGAGGAATGCTGACATCGAGCTTGAGATTACCCGTGGTCTGCAGCCGCTCGGGCGGGAAACCCAGAGCCCTGAAGCGCTGCTCGTCGCGTTTGGACGCGCACAGCACCTGCGTGAGGCCGGCCGCCATGGCGTGCAGCGCCCAGTTGAAACGCAGCGAGCGTTTGAAACTGCGGTCGGACATCCGGGCGTTGACGCTGATGACGGGCACCTGCCGGGCGCGCGCCTGCCGCACATGCTCCGGCCAGCGTTCGCCCTCCATCAAGATGGCGAGATCCGGCGCGACCTTTCGCCAGGCCCGGGCGCTGAACGCCCACCAGTCGAGCGGAAAATAGCCCAGGCCGACGGTGAGCGCGGCATACCTCTCTTTCGCGAGTTGGTATCCGGTGCTGGTCGTGGTGGTCAGGTAAACCTCGGTCTGACCCTCCTGCCGGAAAGCCTCGAGCAGCGGGGCGATGGCGAGCACCTCGCCCACGCTGACGGCCTGCAACCAGATGCGCTTGGCGCCGGGCGCTTTGGCGGGCAGCGGCGGCACGGCGCCGAACCGGTGCCAGAAGCCCTCGGCGTAACCGCCGCGCCGCCGCATCCGCCAGAGGTAATAGGGCGCGGCCAGGAGCAACAGTGGCAGGAAGAGAATTCGGTAAACCCAGATCACAGCGGAAATACTTCGCTCAAAGATTAAACACTGAGGACGCAGATTTCACAGAGCAATTGTCTCAGACTCCAGGCACTCTGTGATCTCTGCGCTAAATGGCTTGGACTTATTGCCCCAAGACCCACGCGAAGATCAGCGGCGCCACGATGGTCGCGTCGCTCTCGACGATGAACTTCGGGGTCTTGGCCCCCAGTTTGCCCCAGGTGATTTTTTCGTTGGGCACGGCGCCGGAGTAGCTGCCGTAGCTGGTGGTCGAGTCGCTGATCTGCGCGAAATAGCCCCAGAGCGGCACGCCGGTGCGGCCAAGGTCCTGGTGCAGCATGGGCACGACACAGATGGGGAAATCGCCCGCGATGCCGCCGCCGATCTGGAAGAATCCGAGCGAGCCCTCCCCATTGCGCAGTTTCTTCGCGGTCTTCTCATACCAGCCGGCGAGCCAGGTCATATATTCAATGCCGGTGCGGACGGTGTGCACGTTTCTGATCTCGCCGGTGATGACGCGACCGGCAAACATGTTGCCGAGCGTGGCATCCTCCCAGCCGGGCACAATAATGGGCAGGTTCTTTTCGCAGGCGGCCAGCAACCACGAGTTCTTCGGGTCAATCTGGTAATGTTTCTTCAGTTTCCCGCTGCGCAGGATTTTATACATGAACTCGTGGGGGAAAAAACGCTGCCCCGCGCGGTCGGCGGCCAGCCATTCCTCGGCCACGACCGCCTCGATGCGGCGCATGGCCTCGCCCTCGGGGATGCAGGTGTCGGTCACACGGTTGAGGTGCCGCTTGAGCAGCTTCTGCTCGTCGGCGGCGGTCAGGGTCCGGTAATGCGGCACGCGTTCGTAGTAGTCGTGGGCCACGAGGTTGAAGATATCCTCCTCCAGATTGGCGCCAGTGCAGACAATGGCGTGGACCTTGTCGCGCCGGATCATTTCGGCGAGGGAGATGCCCAGCTCCGCCGTGGACATGGCGCCCGCGAGCGTCACCAGCATCCGGCCGCCGGCCGCGAGGTGGGTCTCGTAGCCGATGGCCGTGTCAAGCAAGGCGGCGGCATTGAAATGCCGGTAGTGGTGTGCGATAAAACGCGAAACCGGCCCCTTCCTTTTTGCTCGGGCGGCATTGATATCCTCGGGGTGCTTGGTCGTGCGCTTGGCTTTGATCATGGCAGCTTCAATTAGCAACCGGCCCCTGCTTTTGGCCACACTAAAGTCGACGGGGCGGGCACCGGTTGCGCCCTTCCGGGATTTGCCGGTTCCTCGCTGGAAACTTGCAGTCCGCGCCCGGGTCGGAATTAATCTTTCCGTCATGGCTTCTCCCCGCTTGATCCGGCTCCTCCTTCTCTTAACCGCGCTGGGCGTCGGTGCCCCGCTGGCGTGCTCCGCCGATTTCGCCCACGAGACGAGCGACCTGCCGGTTGATCCCGCCGTGACGTGGGGCCGGCTGCCCAACGGCCTGCGCTATGCGCTCCGCCACAATGCGGAGCCCCGCGGCCGCATCAGCGCCCGCCTCGCGCTCCGGGTCGGCTCCCTCAACGAAAACGAAAATCAGCGCGGGCTCGCGCATTTCCTCGAGCACATGGCCTTCAATGGCAGCCGGCACTTCCCGTCCGCCGATGTCGTCGAATTTTTCCAGCGCCTCGGCATGGATTTCGGCGGCGACACCAACGCTTCCACCGGTTTCGACCGCACCATCTACCAGTTGGAGCTGCCCGACGCGAAGCCCGCGACGCTCCGCGAATCGCTCACCTTCTTCGCGGATGTCGCCGGCGGCCTGCTCCTCGAGACCAAGCAGATCGAAAAGGAGCGCGGCATCATCCTCAGCGAGAAACGCGCCCGCGATTCCGTCGGGCTGCGCACTTTTCTGGCCGAGCTGGATTTCCTGGTGCCGGACACCCGCTTCCCCCAGCGCCTGCCCATCGGCACGGAGGAAGTCATCCGCACCACCGGCCACGAGCGTTTCGTGGAATTCTACCACGCCTGGTATCGCCCCGACCGGATGGTCCTCGTGCTGGTCGGCGATCTCGACCCCACCGCCATCGAGCCGTTGGTCAAGGAGCTGTTTACCCCGCTCACGGCCCGCGGCCCCACGCTGCCCGAACCGCGCCTCGGCTCCGTCATCCCGCCCGAGGGCATTGTCGCCCTCCTCCACTCGGAAAAAGAGGCCGGCCGCACCAACGTCGCGCTGCAGACCGTCGCGCCCTACGCGTTCGAGCCCGACACCGCCGCCACCCGGCTCAACTATGTGCCCCGCACCCTGGCCCTGCAGATGCTCAACCGCCGGCTCTCCATCCTCGCCAAGAAAGAGGGTGCCCCGTTTCTCAGCGGCCTCGTCGGCGTGACCGAGCAGTTCGAAACTTTCCGCAACGCCTCCATCGAGCTCAACTGCCGGCCCGACCAGTGGAAGGAGGCTCTCGCCGTCGCCGAGCAGGAGTTGCGCCGCGCCCTGGAACACGGGTTTCTGCCCGAGGAACTCAGCGAGGCCGTCGCCGAGATGCAGAACAACCTGAAGCAGGCCGCCCGCAACGCCCCCACCCGCCAGTCTGCCGGTCTCGCCGACGAGCTGGCCGACGACCTCCTCGCGCGCGCCGTCACGCTCACCCCGGCGGCCGAGCTGGCGCTCTACGCGCCCGCGCTCGGCACCATCACGCCCGAGGATTGCGCCGGTGCGCTGCGCGCCACGTGGACCGAGTCCGCCGGCCGCAAAATATTCCTCAGTGGCAATCTCGAGCTCCCCCGCGCCCCGCAGAATATCGTCGCGACCTACGCCGCCAGCGGGCGCGTCGCGGTCGCCCCGCCGCCCCGCACCGCGCCGGCCGCGTTCGCCTACACCGACTTCGGCAAACCCGGCCGGGTGGTCGATACCACCCCGGTGCCGGAACTTCCCGCCACGCTCTACAAGTTCAAGAATGGCGTCCGCCTCAACCTGATGGTCACCGACTTCGAGGCCGGCCGCATCCGCGTGTCCGTCCGGGTTGGGGGCGGCACTCTCACCCTGCCGGCTGATCAGCGCGGACTCGCCCTGCTCGCCAACGCCGCCTTCACTCCCGGCGGCCTCGGCCAGCACAGCGTGGACGAGCTCCAGCGTCTCCTCGCCGGTAATACGGTCGGCCTGGCGTTTGGCGCGCAGGCTGACGCCTTCACTTTTGGCGGCACCACCAACCGCGACGACCTGCTCCGGCAGCTCCAGCTTTTCTGCGCCTACCTGACCGATCCCGGCTACCGGCCCGAGTCCCTCCGCCAGCTCCACAAGATGGCCGACCAGACCTATCTCCGTCTGGCCCATGTGCCCGACGGCCCGCTGCAGCTTGAGGCCGCCAATCTTCTCGCCCGGGGCGACCCCCGCTTCGGCCTGCCCGCGAAGGATATTCTCCTCAGCCGCAACCTTGATGAGCTAAAGTCTTGGCTCGCCCCGCAATTCGCCCATGGCGCCATCGAGATCGCCATCGTCGGTGACCTCGACCCCGAAGCCACTCTGACCGCGGTCGGCCAGACCTTCGGTGCTTTGCCCAGCCGCAAGAAAAAGCCCGCCTACGAAGAGGCCCGCCGCGTGGAGAAAATCGCCCAACCCCTCGCCCGGCACTACACCTTCGAGTCCGAGATCCCCAAGGCTCTCGTCCGCCTCTACTGGCCCGCCCGCGACGCCCGCGACGTGAAATTCTCCCGGCGGATCCGGCTGCTCACCGAGGTGCTGACCGACCGCCTCCGCGTGAAGCTTCGCGAAGAAATGGGCGGCACCTACAGCCCCACCGCCGGCGCGGACCTGAGTGAGACCTATCCCGGTTACGGCTACCTCATCGCTGACGCCACCGTCGCCCCCGACCAGACGCGCACCGTGGCCGACGCCATCCGGGCTGTCGCCGCCTCGCTCCAAACCCGCGGCGTGACCGAGGAGGAACTCATCCGCGCCAAGCAACCTGTGCTCACCGCGCTGCGCGAAAGTGCCCGCTCCAACGGCTACTGGCTGAACAGCGTGTTCGCCGCCGCCCAGGAATTCCCGGAAAAAATCGAATGGAGCCGCACCCGCTACAGTGACACCGAAAGCGTGACGGCCGAGGAACTCACCGCCCTCGCGAAGGAATACCTCGATCCGGCCCTCGCCTCCGAATTCATCGTGCTGCCCGCCCTGGGCAAAGGCGAGGAGCCGGTCAGGCCGTAAGGTTGCCTGTCTGCCTTGCTCGCCGCTCGACCGAAACCACGGTTGCCATCCTAGACCCGTTCGCATTCTCTCTCCACAAGCCACTCTTATGCCGCGAAAAATCCACCAACTGATCGCCGATTTGGAGCAGGCCGGCTTCGTTCCGGCGCCGGGCGGCAAAGGTTCTCATCGCAAATTCCGGCATCCCCGCTTTTCCGGCGCCGTAATTTTGAGTGGCAAAGAAGGCGCTGACGCACACCATTACCAAGAGAAGCAAGTCCGCCAAGCTATCCGCACCGTAATCCAATGAAAAGCGAAGACCGCTATCTGAAGTTTGTCCGCTGGTGCGATGAAGACCGCGCCTACGTTGGCTACTGCCCAGACCTCTTCCCCTGGGGCGGCGTTTGCCATGGCGCAACCGAAGAGGCGGCCTATCGCAAGCTCCGTCTGCTCGTCCGCGAAGAAGTGACCCAGTTGAGCCGGAAGCGTCAGGCGCTACCTGCGGCCAGCACCCGCCCGATGCGGGATGCCGTGCTAGTCTGAGCACGCCAGCCAATGCTGATGCCGAGAGTAACGGCGCAGATTCAGACTCGCGCGCAATATGCCCTTTGCCTGTTTGCTGCTCGGCTAAGAAAGCGCCGGTGTGCGCGTATTAATTACATCAACCACTACTTCATGAGGAAAGCAGTCTCCCTCGCACTGTCACTTGCCATCATCGGCTCCGTTTCCGCTCGTGATTATGCCAGCGTAATTGCGGCAGCGGAGTCCCTCCAGTATTTGAAAGACGCAAAAGCAGTGGCCATTTGTGATACGGACGGGTTTTTAGACGGCGGATCACTTTCGTTCACCTTTGTCGCCGAGGATGGAAAGAAGATGATTTTTGTTCTATCCGCAGAGAGACAGCGGAAGGACGGTAAAAGATTTCTGAGCGTTTACCAAAATCAGCACATTTGGTTGGTTCCCGATGCCAGCTACGATAAGTCAGTTACTCTGTTGCGAGAGAAACTTGCCGCGGGGCTCGTAAGCGGGCTCCTACAGAAATGGCCGGTCTACCGGGAAGATGCCGAAGCGCTTTGTCGGCTTTTGAAAGAAGGTGGCCATCCCAAAGATCTCGATGACTTTTATGCAAGTGGAGCCAAACGGGCACAGGAAGCCCATGAGACGTTTTTGAGAAACAAAGAAAAACCTTGAAAGACGAAGAGCCTAACCAGCGGGAGTGGAAAGGGTAGACCATGAACCTCGAACCCCGCACGCTGGAATGCATTGCCAAGGAATTCCCGGCGGACGAGCAGTCCGCGGTGATCGAGTTGCTGGGCGGCTACGCCGGCCCGGAGCCGGCCCGGGTCGTCTGGGACATTTTGCAGTTGAGCCAGGGCAGCCTGGCGAGCGTCCGACTGTATCTCGAGTCGGCCCGGACCGATTACCGGGATGTGCTTTATTGGGCGGAGTATTACGGCACCGACCCGCTCATGCAGGGCCGCGATCCCCAGCAGGTGGCGGCCGAGATCATCGCTAAATTGGGCGATACGTAGTGAGCCCCTGATCAACCGGACGAAACTTCCCGCTCGACCGCTGTCAGCGGAGGATTAAATATTTAGGCATGCAAACGGACAAACGCGTTGACGCCTATATCGCCAAAGCGGCCCCGTTCGCCCAGCCGGTCCTCCGGCACCTGAGAAAACTGGTCCACGCCGCGTGTCCGGAGACTGGGGAGACGATCAAGTGGGGCATGCCGTCCTTCATGTATCGCGGCAAGATCCTCGCCGGCATGGCCGCGTTCAAGGCGCACGCCGCCTTCGGTTTCTGGCACCGGGGCATGGAGAAGCTGATGGCAAATGAGATCGGGAAAACCTACGACGCCATGGGCCTGCTTGGCCGCATCACGA
>JANNDM010000076.1:0-2059 GCA_031387725.1 Verrucomicrobiota bacterium
GGCGTGTATTGGGCGACGGCAACGGCTTGCAGACCTTGCAACTCGCGGGCGAGTGCGGTCACGGACTTCAGGAGGGCAGCGTAATCGTTCACGACTGCCCATCCTTGCCGCCCGGTAGTGGGCGAATCGGGGTGGCGGTGAGGGTGCGCATCTGCCGAATGGCGATCTGGTTGAGGCGCAGCAACCGTTCGCCTTGCGGCAAGTTCATATGGATGAATTCGGCGTTCATGGCTTCTATGTTGGCCAGCACCAGCAATTGCTCGATGCCGGCGTGGTCGCGCATGTTGCCCTCCAGCGCCGGGTTGGCGTCGCGCCAGACTTTGGCGGTCTGACCGAAGAGGGCGACGTTGAGCAGGTCGGCCTCACTCGCGTAGGTGATGGCGGCCTGGGCGGGGGTGACCTCCGGCGGAATCAGGTGCTCGCGGATGGCATCGGTATGGATGCGGTAGTTGAGCTTGGATAGGGTGCGATTAAGGTTCCAGGCCAGCGAGAGGCGGCGGTTTTCGTCGTCCTTGAGACGCCGGAATTCCTTGACCAGATATATCTTGAACTCGGGGCTGATCCACATACCGAATTCAAAGGCGATGTCGGGGTGTGCGTAGGTGCCGCCATAGCGTCCGGCCGTGGCTTTGAGACCGATGGCGTTGGTTCTTTCAACCCATTCCTTGACGCTGATCTTGTAGCTGTTCAGCCCGGCCTGACTTTTAATTGTGGCGAATTCGCCATAATTAAAATCGGGGTTGAACACCGATTCCCAGATGCCAAGAAACTCGACTGTGTTGCGGTTGCGGAGCCAGTCCGAGATAAAAAAATCGCCGTCTTTGGCCTTCATCATGTCGGTGAGCGAGATGTAACCCTCGCCCTCTTGGGACAGGACGGTGATCGCCGTGCCTTGTACGCTGATGGTGGTTTTCTTGTCGCTCATGACTGGAACCCCATTTTCTTCAGATGATCTTCGACGCGGGCAGCGAGCGCTGCCACCTCACGCTCAAGCTGCGGCAGCGGAGTGGCATAGCGTTCAGCCAGTTGGCGAATGCGCCCGGTGAGGGTCTGCGAAACGCGATCCAGTTCGCCCTGCACGACGGCTTGCAGCCGCGCCATCCACTTGTCGTCCACCACCAATGTCTTGATTTCGGCCTCGGTGAGCTTGGGATATTTGGCGTCGATCTTCTTGTCGAGGTCGTCCTGCGCGGCTTTGCGTTGGGCCTTGGCATCCGTCTGCTGATCGAGCAGGTCGGAATAGGCCGTCAGTGCATCGCGCTCCTCCGCGTAGTCCGGGTTCTGGCCGATTTCTTTCAGTCGCGCCTTCACTGCCTTGGCTGAAATTTTCTGCTTGTCGCCTTCGCCTTCGATGACTTCGGCGAGCAGCCCGTCCTCGCCGCTGTGCTCCTCGCGCATTTCGTCGAGTTGCTGCTCCAGCGCGGCGAGCTGGTTGTCCAGCGCGTCGATGGCATCGCGCTCGACTGAGAAGTATTTGGCAACCAGGATCGTCGCCGGCACCAGATCGGATTTGTAGCACCGCTTGCCTTTGAGGTAGTCGTGCGGTTCCGGCCAGACGAGTTTGTTGTTCTTGTCCTTGACCTGCACGATCTCGCGGGGCTGAGCGCCCTTGACCCAGCCGTCGGCGGTAATCAGATAGCAATCGTCCTGCATCGTTTCGGCCCAGTAGTCCATCAGGTGCTGGTAGATGTCGTAGGCGTCGAGCAGTGGCGCGGGCTTGAAGGTGGTGAGCAGCGCCTCGGCGGTGATTTCGATCAGGGCCTTGGGGTGGCCGTCTTTGGCGAAGCCGGTGAAGTGGGGTGTGGTGGCCTTGCGCCAGTTGGCAAAGAGTTGGGTTGCTTTCTGGTTAAAGGCGGTGAACTCGGCGTGGCCGAAGATGGCGGGCTTGACCTCGGCGATGGGCAGGCGCAGATAGGTGTAGTCGTGGCGTTCCCTCACCCCCGGCCCCTCTCCCGGAGGGCGAGGGGAGAAAAGCGCGGCGCGCACGCCGGGGAGCACCTGCCAGTAGGCGGCCAGCGCGTTGTCGGGGGCATCGAGGTCGCGCTCCGGGATGCCGCCG